>JBBQQV010000105.1:0-8461 GCA_038215505.1 Lysobacterales bacterium | reverse complement strand
AAACAGCGCGAGTGCTGAGCGCCATCAATGTCGAGAGTCAACAGCAGGTGTTGTCCGGGCCGAAAACTGCCGAAGCGGCGATTGGGCTGCAACCAAAGACTGCGCACACCCGGCGCTTCATCAACCACGCGCACGACCTTGGCGCGCGGCTCGGCCCACGACCATGTCGGCTTGATGGCGGTGGTCAAACGATCCCACGCCTGCGGCTGATTGAACGGTGCCAGCAGTGGACTGCCAAGCACCCGCCGCAGGGGTGAACGCTTTGTTGGGACAGTGGCATGCAAGGAGTTCATGGTGATCTGCGCAGTTACGGTGAACATATGTTTACTCAAATGTTTTAGAGCGTCTACTCCAGTGACCCGGAAGGAGTGCCCCGAAGCCGCGGCAACGGCAGGCCGACGACCTATACTTTGCTGCGGTCAAGGGGCCGCTTGGGAGCACCGGATTGCCAGCAGTCAAGCCAGCCACAGCGCGCACCAGCGAAGAGCCGTCGCCCTCGCGCGGCGAGTTGAAGGAGCGCACACGGCAACGCCTGATCGACGCGGCGCTCGCCCTGATTGGCGGCGGCAGCGGCTATACCGCGCTCAGCCTGCGCGAGATCACCCGTCAGGCAGGCGTGGCACCGGCGGCGTTTTACCGGCACTTCAAGGATCTCGACGAGCTGGGTTTGGCCTTGGTGGAAATGGGCGGCGTCACCCTTCGACGTTTGTTGCGCGAAGCACGTCGCGACGGCATTCCGCCCACCGACATGCTGCGCGGATCGGTGCAGATCTATCAGCGTTTTGTCGCCAGTCGCAGCGAAGTGTTCCGCTTTATCGCCCGCGAGCGCGGCGGCGGTTCACGCGCGATCCGTAACGCCATTCGAACCGAGGAAAGCCACTTTGCCTCCGAAATGGCGCAAGACCTGCGCACCCTGGGCACCCTACCCGACTTGTCATCGGCCAGCTTGCAGATGATCTGCGGCTTGATCGTCGCCACCATGCTGAACGCCGCGTCCGACATCCTGGATGTGCCCAGCGGACGGCCCAAGCAGGAGCAGGAACTGCTGGAGAACTTTGTGCGGCAGCTGCGGGTGATCCTGCTTGGGGCGAGTCGATGGCGGGAGACCTAGCGAAGCGTTGAATTCTGCTAGGAACTTAAGCCGCGAAGCTCTGGATCTTGTGCTGTTGCTGTTGCTGTTGCTGGTGCTGGTGCATTTGCTGGTGATCTTCGCTCGCGGGTCCCCATTGGGCTCGCAGCCAGCAGCGGAGCCGGGCTCGGGGAAAGGCGCGACGGTTCGAGCACCTGGAGGTGCGAGTCTGCGCCGGCCCGAGAACGGCGAGCAGCGCAGGGCGCCGCGCGAGCTTCATCCGCGCGGTGCGAGCCTGGGGTGTCCTTCTCTTTGGTTACTTTCGCTTGGACGAGCAAGAGAAAGTAACTCGCTGCCCGCAGGGCAGTGAAAGCTCCGGCTCCGGCTCCGGCTCCAGCCTATGCCTATGCACCAAGTAAAGTGTTCTGTGTCTATAGGACAAGGAAACGAGTTCTGAGAGGTAGCCGACCCAACCCTAATCCAACTCCACCCACACCGGCGTGTGATCACTTGGCCGCTCCCACGTCCGCGGCTGGCGATCAATGCCCGCACCGCTGCATCTGGCCTTCAGCGCCTGTGAGACCAGCGCCAGATCAATCCGCAAGCCGAGGTTGCGGCGGAATCCGGCCGCTCTATAGTCCCACCAGCTGAACTGCCCTGCTGCATCCGAATGCAGTCGAAAGCTGTCGTGCAAGCCCAGATCGAACAGCCGCCGCAAGGCTGCTCGTTCCGCCGTAGAAGTCAGAATACTGCTGTCGTTCCATACCAGCGGATCGTGCACGTCGCGATCATCCGGCGCGATGTTGAAGTCGCCGAGTACACAGAGTTCGCGATGAATGTCCAGCTCAGCGCCGATCCACGCGTGAGCCGCCTCCAGCCAGTTGAGCTTGTAGGCGTATTTGTCCGACCCCACTGCCTGACCGTTGACCACATACAGATTGATGATCCGCACCCCGCCCACCGTTGCTGCAATCACACGTTGCTGCGGATCGGCGAATATGGGATTGCCGATCTGCACATCGGTGATCGCGCTGCGCGCCAGGATCGCCACCCCGTTGTAGGTTTTCTGCCCGGCAAACGCGCTGCGCCAACCGCGCTCGAGCAAGGCGTCCTCGGGAAACCTGGCGTCCTCCAGCTTGGTTTCCTGCAGGCAAACAACATCCGGCTTGGCTTCGTCCAGCCATTGCAGGAGGTGCGGCAAGCGCACGTTCAACGAGTTCACGTTCCAACTTGCTATCCGCATTTCGAGTTCTCCCCAGCGAGTTAGGCACCTGCGCACGCTCGCCGCTGGCTCTGCGTGCTCCATGTCAACGTGCTCCATGTCAACGTGCTCCACGTCAACGTGCTCCATGTCAACGTGCTCCACGTCAACGACGCGCCTCAGCATGCCGCTGCTCGTGGTATTTGACGCCGAGCTTAGCTCGCTCGACTTATCATCAACAGATGTCGACCCATCGCTTGCGCGCTATCGCGCTGAATTGCGCCACCGCTGCGCTGGCACCACTGCTGTTGTTGCAAGGCCGGCGGGTTCGCCGACGCATTCCCATGCTCGCCGAGCCGCCGGGCGAGCGTCGTGGCGAGTCACTGGACGGCCGACCTCTGCGCTTGTTGATTCTGGGCGACTCGGCCGCCGCAGGAGTGGGCGCCAGCAGCCAAGTCAACGCGCTGAGCGGACAGCTGGTTGCCCGACTCAGTCCGCATCACGCCTTGCACTGGCAGCTTTTGGCGCAAACCGGTCGCCGCGCGCGCGATGGTTTGCATGCACTCATACACGAGCCGTCGCTGCGCTGCGATGTTGTGCTCACTTCATTGGGGGTTAATGACGTCACCGCGCTGGCCTCGCCCAAGCAGTTTTATGCCGACATGCAAGCGCTGATCACGCGCCTGCGCGAACACGCTGGTGCACGCTTGATTCTGCTTTCCGGGCTGCCGCCGATGGGTGAGTTTCCTGCGTTGCCGCAGCCGTTGCGCTGGCGCTTGGGTCAGCAAGCCCAACTGCTCGATCACGCACTGAAACGGCTGGCTGACCAGCACGCGGACTGTCGGCATCTTCCGTTTGGCCCATTGCCAAGCGCGTCATTGCTCGCCAGCGATGGATTCCACCCCGGTCCACAGGCATATGCGCTTTGGGCCGAGAGCGCAGCGCAGCAAATCGCCAAGTGGCAACGCTCTCAGCAACGCTGAACCCTACGAGGCAGTTGAAACCCGGAGCGGCGGTCTCTGCCACGCCCGACGCTGCCAATACACACAGGTAAATTTCCGGCTTGGGCGGTCGTCTGCGCTACTCGTCTGCAATATCCAATGCGCTAAAGTCTCGTCAGAACTCATCTCCGAGGCTGCCATGTCCACCTTCGCCCTGCGCCTGTTTGCCGCTCTCTCTGCACTGACTGGCATGCTTGCCGGGATCAGCACCGGCAGCGCCAGCGACACCCCGCCGAATCCACCCGTGACGCTCGCCGTGCAAGCACTGACCGGCTCGGCAGACGCGGAGGAGGGTGGCAAAGTCATCTACTTCCGCGCCGCAGGCGTCGAGTTTCAGTTGGGGGGTGAGGGTGATGAGGTCGATGCCTTGCAGCAACTGGTCGTCTACCAGCCGCAGGTGAACGATGCCACGCCGCATCCACGAATTGGTCTCACCCGCGGGCAGCGCTTCCTGTCCGAGCAGGTGTATAGCTCCGAAGACGGCAGCCTGCTGCTGGTCGGCCTGCAACTGCGTAAACAACGGCAGTGGCGGGTGATCGACACACAGGCGGTCAAGGTGATCGCGGAATTGCAGCCCAATCAAGTCGTCATTACTGATGTTGCCGCAGAGATTAAAGATCCAAGCGGCGCATTGCGGGCGGCGATTGCGCGCGTGGTGCCCTTGCAAGACTGGCAAAGACTCATGTGGACCGAAGATGAGACCGCCATCCATGAAGCGCGGCAGATTGCCGATGACTGGATGCTGCAGATTCCGACCGCCGATTTCGATCCTGCCGCGCTGGCGCTGGCGAGGGAGTTGCTGGCCGCCGCGCCACAGCCGATTGATCAGCGCAAGCTGATTGGCAACTGGCGCGTGCGCTCGCTGCAGACCAACACACTGGGTGCTTATCTGTACGGCTTTTTCAAAGCCGAGATCAGCCTGCGCGGCGACCTCCTGCAACTGCGCAAAAGCAGTGGCTCACAACGCCGACTGGGGCTGCTTTATCCGGTTCGCGACGAATCCAGCACCCTGGTGTTTCTAGGTGCAAGCTCGGTCAACGAGGAACCGCAAGTTGGTTACAGCCGCGGCTTTTCCAAGGTCGATTCGCCAAAACGCTTGGCTTCCGACTCGGTCGGTCGCTTCTTCCAACTGGGGCCTGATCGCCTGCTGCTCATTCTGGATCCACAGTGGAGCCAGGGATTCGAGCTGTACGAGCTCAGGCGCCCGTAGCCCGGGCTTTTCATGAATCGCGCACGCTCCGGCGATGATCGTGCACTTTCCGGCCTCAAGCTTCGCGGCTGCCGCCGTTCCTACAACTCCTTAGACGGCCAAGCCGTAGCTGCGCAGCAGTGCTTCTGGCTGCGGCTCGCGGCCGCGGAAGGCGATAAAGCTGGCCAGTGCCGGACGTGAGCCACCCACCGCCAGAATCTCACGTCGATAGCGGCTACCGGTTTCGACATCCAGTACCCCTGCCGCATGCATCGCGCCGGCCTCGACAAACGCCGCAAATGCATCGGCACTCAGCACCTCCGCCCACAGGTAGCTGTAATAGCCGGCCGCATAGCCGCCTGCAAACACGTGGGTAAATGCCATCGGAAAGCGATTCCAAGCGGGCGGCTGAAAAACCGCTACCTCACCCCGGACTTCCGCAAGTATTTCCAGCGTGCGCGCGCCATGCGCCGGGTCGTAATCAAGATGCAAGCGAAAGTCGAACAGCGCGAATTCGATCTGTCGCAGCAGGAATAGTCCCGCGTGAAAATGGCGCGCGGCCAGCACTTTGTCGAACAGTGCGGTCGGCAACATTTCGCCGGTCTGCCAATGCCGCGAGAACAAAGCCAGGGTCTCCGCCTCCCATGCGAAGTTCTCCAGCATCTGGCTCGGCAACTCGACCGCGTCCCATTCGACGCCGGCAATTCCGCCAACGCTGGGCCAGTCGACCTCGGTCAACATGTGGTGAAAGCCATGACCAAACTCATGGAACAGCGTCAGCACGTCGTCATGCGTGAGCAAGGCCGGCTTGCCCTCACCGGCTGAATCAACGCTTGGTGGAGCAAAGTTGCAGGTCAGATAGGCGACCGGCGGTTGCAACACGCCGTTCTTGCGAAAGCGCGTGCGACACACGTCCATCCACGCCCCGCCGCGTTTGCCGGTGCGCGCATAGTGATCCACGTAAAAGCCGGCGCGGACGCTGCCATCCGCATCCAGCACATCGAAATACTGGGCGTCGGCATGCCACAGATCGACGGCCTCGCGGGCGCGGAACTGGACGCCAAACAGGCGGCTGGCGATGTCCAGCAAGCCGCTCAACACCGCCGGCAAGGGAAAGTAAGGCTTGAGGTCTTCCTCACTGAAATCGAAGCGCTGCTGGCGCAACTTTTCGGAGGCAAACGCGATGTCCCACGGGGCCAAGGTCGGCAAGCCGAGTTGGTCAGTTGCAAAAGCCTGCAGTTCGTCAAGTTCGCGTTGCGCAATGGGCTTGGCCTTGGCCGCAAGCTCACGCAGAAAGCCCAACACCCGCTCTGGTGTCGCTGCCATCTTGTCGTCAAGGGACAAATGCGCGGCGCTGGCGAATCCGAGCAACTGCGCGGATTCATGACGCAAGCGCATGATCTGCTCAATGCGCGTGGCGTTATCGAACTGACCCGCCTGCGGGCCTTGATCCGAGGCGCGGGTCTGCGACGCAGTGTAGACGTCCTCGCGCAACGGCCGATGCTCGGCGAAGGTCAATATCGCTTGCACTACCGGACCCTTCAGGGTCGCCAGGTGGCCCTCAATGTTTTTCTCCGTCGCGGCCGCGCGCAGCATGCTGAGCGCCGATGCGGGCAAGCCGGCAAGTTCGGCATCCGTCACCGGGCGTGTCCATGCATCGGTGGCGTCGAGCACGGCTTCCTCAAAACTGGTCTCCAACCGCGACAGCTCGTTCTGGACATCCTTGAAGCGCGAGCGCGCGGGCTCTTCCAAAGCCACGCCTGACAGTCGAAAGCCGCGCAGGCTGTCGTCCACCAAGGCTTGCTGCGCACGATCCAGACGGGCGAACTCCCCGGCGTCGCGGATCGCTTGCACGGCTTCAAACAGGGCCCGGTTCTGACCCAACTCGGTAGCGTGATCGGTGAGCTTTTCCTGCGCCGCCGAATAGGCTTCGCGCAGCGCCGGCGAATCGCTGACCCCGTGCAAATGACCCACCGGCGACCAGACGCGGGCGAGGCGTTCTTCCAGCGCCTCCAGCGGTGCCAACAGGCGCTCGAAGCTCGGTGGCTGCGGGCCATCGGTGAGCGCTGGTACGGCGGCGCGAAATTGCGCCAACAAGGTGTCGATGGCTGGCTCGATATGCTCGGCCGCAATCAATGAAAACGCCGGCAGAGCGGCGTCGATGAGCAACGGGTTGGATGCGATGGGTGCGTTCATGCGCTCAAGGTTACGGCCACGACCGGCGAAATCAAGCCAGACGGCTAATGCCGCCGTATGATTCCTTCACACCGACCGGAGCCAGTGCATGCTGCACGACGCGGAAACCGAACGCCGAAACCTGCTGCGTACTTTGGCCGAATGGCGCTTGTTTGCCGGCATGGACGCGGCGGCGCTAAGCGCCCTGGCCGATGAGCTACGGGCGATTTGTGTGACCGGTGGCTCGATGCTGTTTGAGCAGGGCGACGAGGCCGACTCGTTGTATTTGCTGCTGCACGGTCGAATGGCGGCGGTGCGCCGCGACGACGACGGCCGGCGTCGCACCTTGGGCACGGTGTCGCCGGGAGAGTGTGTCGGCGAGACCGGACTGATTTCCGGAGAAACCAACGCGGTGCGCTTCGCTCGCGTGGTCGCCTTGCGCGACTGCGAATTGATGCGGCTCTCCAAGGAAGGCTTCGAGCGACTGGTGGCGAGTTATCCACACGCCATGCTGGGCATGGCCAGGCTGGCGCTACGTCGTTTTTACGGCGTGCGTGGGCGACCGGAATTGGCGCATTGTGTGGCGATCCTGCCGGGCATGAGCGGCGTCGACGTGGCCGGTTTTGCGCGACGTTTCGCGGCCGCTTTTCCGGATCGCGACGACGTTCAGCTGATCGACGCCGAGACCGCTGCCGGCAAGCCATCGGCATGGTTCAGCGAGCGCGAGTCGAAGTCACGCAACCTCATCTTCATCGGCAACGACAGCCCCGAGTGGCGTGATCGCTGCGTGCGTCAAAGCGACGCGGTGCTGCTGTTGGTCGATGTCGCCCGCCAGCCTGCGCAATGCGCGCTGGTCCCTGCACCCAACTCGGTGCCCGATTTGCCGCAGCACTTGGTGATGTTGCAACACGGTGAACCACGCGCCGGCAGCAATCGCGCGTGGCGCAGCGCGTTTCCGCACGCCATTGCGCATCACCATATCCGCCATGATGCCGACATCAGCCGTCTGCTACGCCGACTGACGGGTCGCGCCCGTGGCTTGGTGCTGTCAGGCGGTGGTGCGCGCGGATTCGCCCATCTGGGCGTGATCTGCGCACTTCGCGAAGCCGGCCTGGTATTTGATTTCGTCGGTGGCTCGAGCATCGGCGCGATTGTCGGCGCCGGATTTGCCGCCGATTGGTCGGATGAGCAGATGCTGGAAACCTATCGCGAGCATTTCGTCAACAGCGATCCGCTGGGCGATTGGACGTTGCCACTGGTCTCGCTGCGCTCCGGCTCGCGGGTGAGCCGGCGTTTGCGCGCGGCATTTGGTGATCGCGATATCGAAGACCTGCCGATCCCGTTCTTCTGCGTGTCCAGCAACCTCACCGCGGGCGCGCTGGAAGTTCACGAGCGCGGTCCCTTGTGGTGTTGGCTACGCGCGTCAAGCTCGATTCCCGGCGTGCTGCCGCCGGTATTTTCCGCCGGTCGCGTGCTGGTCGATGGCGGCGTCATCGACAACCTTCCGGTGGGTGAAATGCGCAGCCGCTTGGCCGGCGAAATCGTCGCAGTGGATGTCGGCGGCAGTTATCGGCTGGAGACGACCATGGAAGAAACCGAACTGCCGCCGTGGTGGAAACTGATCGGCGAGCTGTTCGGCGTGCGCCGCCGCCCCGGCTTGAAACAGATTCTGCTGCGCGCCGGCATGGTCAATTCCGAAGCCACCTCGCAACGCCGGCGCAAACAGACCCGCCTGCTCATCAAGCCCACCCTGGATGGCATCGAGCTGCTGGATTGGCGCTCGTACGACCGCGCGGTTGAACTCGGTTATGAACACGCGCGCAAGC
>JBBQQV010000104.1:0-8470 GCA_038215505.1 Lysobacterales bacterium | reverse complement strand
CAGGGCGTTGCGGCGGACGGCAGCGGCGCGCGGGTGCGCTTTGAGCTGGGGCCGCATGGCTTCAGCGCGATGCTGTTCGCCAGCGATGGCGTGAAGCTGATCGAGCGCGGCATCGCTTCCGATGATTACGTGAGTTTTGTCCGGGAGCGCAGCAATCGGCCATCGGAGTTCCGCTGCGACGTGCACGACCAGGGCCAAGACGCGGGCGATTTCGACGCCCATGCAGCCGCGCTGAAGTCCGGCGCGGCATCCACCACGCCTAAGGCGATTGGTCCGACGCTGCGCACCTACCGCACCGCCATCGCCGCCAGCGGCGAATACACCGCGACCTTCGGAGGCACGGTGGTGGGAGGACTGGCCGGTGTGGTCAAGGCCACCAACCGGGTAAACCAGATTTACGAGACCGATCTCGGTTTGCGGCTCCAGCTGGTCGCCAACAACGACCTGATCATCTACACCAATGGCGACACTGATCCATATACCAACAGCAGCGGCGGCGCGATGCTAACTGAGAATATCAACAACCTCAGTACGGTAATCGGCAACAGCAACTTCGATTTCGGCCACGTGTTTTCCACTGGCGGCGGCGGCGTGGCGGGGCTGGGCGTGATCTGCGGCAGCAGCAAGGCGCGCGGCGTCACCGGCCTGTCCAATCCGGACAACGACCCCTTCTGGGTTGACTATGTTGCCCACGAGATGGGGCATCAGCTGAACGGTCCGCACACCTTCAACGGCGGTACCAGCAACTGCTCGGGCGGTAACCGCAGCGGAGCCAATGCTTGGGAGGTCGGCAGCGGTTCCACGATCATGGCCTATGCTGGCATCTGTGGCGGCGAGAACCTGCAGAACAATTCCGATCCGTTCTTTCATGTCGGCAGCCTGCAGCGGATGCACACCTTCGTGCAGACTGGACTGGGCTCGACGTGTGGCGCGCTGACCAGCACCGGAAACCTTGCGCCGCTGATGACTGCCACAGCCGGGGCCACCATTCCGGCGCGCACCTCATTTGCGCTCACCGCGCAGGCCACCGATCCCGACGGCGATCCGCTCACCTATATCTGGGAGCAGTTCGACCTCGGCGACCAGACCGACACCGCGACGGTCCTGCTCGACAACACCACCGGGCCGCTGTTCCGTTCGTTCGACGCAACCTCGTCGCCGACCCGTCTGTTCCCGCGTCTGGAAAATATCCTGAGCGGCACGCCGACCATCGGAGAAGTGCTGCCGACCACCAGCCGCAGCATGAACTTCCGCGTCACTGCACGCGACAACCGTGCTGGCGGCGGTGGTGCCCAGTGGACCGGCACGACTTCGCCATCGGTGGCGCAGACGACGATCACCGTGGTCAACACCGGCAGCGCATTTGCGCTGACCACCGCCAACACGGCGGTCAGCTGGGCCTCTGCCAGCAGTCAGGAAATCACTTGGGACGTGGCCGGCACCACAGCCAGTCCGATCAACTGCGCCAATGTGGATGTCGACTTCTCGCTGGACCGCGGGCTGAGCTTTACGATCAGTCTCGCCGCCGCTACCGCCAACGATGGCAGCCACAGCATCACCGCGCCCAGCCAAGCGACCAGCGCTGGGCGCATCCAGGTGCGCTGCTCGAACAACATCTTTTTCGATATCAACAACGCCGACGTCACTGTGACCGGCGGCAATGCGGCGCCAGTCCTGACCTTGAGCGGCGGCAACGTGGCCTACACCAGCAATGGGCCGGCGATCATCGTCGATGCCGCCGCCGTGATCAGCGACACCGATTCGACCGATTTCGGCGGCGGCAGGTTGCTGCTCACGCTGGCCAACAACGGTGAAGACAATGACCGACTGGAACTGCGCAACCAGGGCAGCGGCGCGGGTCAAGTTGGGATAAGTGGTGCTACGGTGAGTTTTGCTGGTGTAGCCATCGGCACCCAGACCGGCGGCCTCGGCACTGTCCCGCTTAGCGTGCAGTTCAACGCGAGCGCCACACCTGCTGCCGCCCAAGCGGTGCTGCGCAACGTCACCTTCCGCAGCACCCGCGACATCGCGGGCACCTTGCCGCGCACCTTGCAGGCACAGGTGAGCGACGGCGATGGCGGCAGCTCGGTTGGGGCGACGCGCAACATCACCATCCAGATCAATCCGAATCCCTTCGTGTTCGCCATCACTGCAGCTGTCGCTGGCAATCAGGTGACCCAGAACTCGGCGGTCGCCTTTACCGTGACATTCAGCAAGCCGGTGAGTCTGGCCAGCGTCAGCAGCGTCGATTTCGACAACGCTGGCACCAGCGCCATCACGATTGGTGCGATCACCCTGCCGCAGCCCAATCAGCTGTTGGTGCAAGTGACCCCGACCACGCTGGGCACGTTGCGCCTGCGCCTGCCGGTAAGCGCTGTGGTGCTGGACCAGAGCGGCGTGGCCGTGCCGGTGCCGTTCCTGGACGACACCACTTACAGCGTGGTCGAGCCGGATACCACTGCGCCGCTGGCGATCAGCTTCGGCAACGACACCACCGGCGGAGCGGTAGCAGCACGAATCGCGGTGAACTACACGATCACCTTCAATGAGCCGATCCAGCTCAACGCGCTGCAGGCAAGTGACTTCAGCAACGCCGGCAGCAGCTCCATCATGATCAACAGCCTGAGCCTGCAGTCGCCCACCGTGCTTCGCGTCCGCTTAACCCCGATCACCGCCGGCACGCTCACGCTGCGCATCAGCGGTGCGGCGATAACCGATCTGTCGGGCAATCCGCTGGTCGTCCCGCGCACCGACAGCGCGACAGTCACGGTGACTGTCGCAAGCAACTCGATCTTTATCGGTTCGTTCGAGGGCAACTGAGCCGTAGCCCATTCGAGTGGCACTCACTTGGCCAAGGCCTCAGCAATTTGCCGAATCCCAAGTTCGCCCAAACGCAGGTTTGCCCGAACCCAATCAATTGTCATTCCGGTGAACGCCGGAAGTCCCAAGACCCTCCGCACGGTTTACCTGCGGAGCTTCAGGTCATGGCTGCTTCGAAGCGCTACTCGACCCATTTCCAAAACACCCGTATCGAATACTCGATGGCACCCAGGTCACAGTTCATCGAACCATTGCCATCGCCATCAATCGGGCGCGGCGTCCCGAGCTGATCAGCAGCCAAGGTTCCGCCTGCCAGATCGTTGCAATTGGTGGTCGCATCCAGCGCCAATGATTGCTGAGCGGGCATTTGAAAGGCGAGTCCGGACGCGCTCGACAGCGGTCGGAAGTCGGCCGCCGATCCGGCCACGGTAAAGCCCGCGCAGCTGGCATCGCTACGCAAGTTGGCAAGCACGGCAGAGAGCGTGCCGAAGCAGCTTCCAAACCCTGCCGAGCTGCGCACCCGCACGATGGCCGCGCCGGCATTCGAGAACAGGGCGCCTCGCGCGACACCGTTCGAACCGAACTGACCGACATTGCCTCCGCTACCCGCCAGCCGCCGTTGCCAGCAGCAAGCGCATGCGGGCCGAAGGTCGAAAACTCGAGATCGGCGAGGGAGGTTGCCGACGACGCGAGATGTATCGCACCACCTTCGGCGGCACCTCCCGCCCCACCATTACCGCCTGCGGTGCTGTTGCCTGCCATACCACTGTCACCCCCTTTGCCTGATCCGATCGAGCCCGTTGCAAGCGTGCTGTTGCGCACGATCAAGGCACCGCCGGCGGCAATAAACACACTGCTGCCGCAGCCCGCACCGCCGTTGCCACCGTCGCCACCCTCGCCACGACTGGCGAGCTGTCCGGGTTCACCGCCCAAGCCTCCGTTGCCGCCAGCACCGCCGGTGACCACGCTGCCGGTAATGCTTGAATTGATCAACGCGAGGCTGCCGGTGACCCACGCTGCTCCGCCTTCCGCCGTGCCGCCGCTACCGCCATTGCCGCCGCGACCTCCGTTAACAGCGAAGCCGCCCGCAGTGCCGCTGCCCCCGCTTCCGGCGTCGCCAGCTGTCAGCCGGCAATCATCCAAGGCGACAGCCATCAGACCAAGTTGCGCACTGCCGCCCACGCGCACGCATCCACCCAACGCGCTGCTGCCATTCATTCCAACTTGCCCGGTACCAAAACCGCCAGATGTGCCATTGGTCGCTGCCTGCCGCCCGCCCGCCATCCGCAGTCCGCTGATCGTGGCAACGCCGGCCGTGTGATTGAGCACCCGTGCCAACGACCCCGCTGTCAACGTCAGCCGATTGGCTCCTGGGCCGATGATGGTGAGGTTGCGGTCGATGACCAATTGACCGGCGCTCAAGTTGATAACTCCCGGCAGGACCAGGTTTGGCGAAAACACGACCTGGTCGCCTGCGATCGCCGACGTGATGGCCGCGTGCAACGTGCAAGTGACGCCCGGACAGCTGCCACTGTTGTCGGCGAGCGAGGTGACCGTCACGGTCGCTGCATTCGCGTCGAGTGTCCACACGGCCAGGCCAAGGACCAAGCAATTGGTAATGCGTGGCATGCGATCTCCTCCAGTTCTGAAAACACCGTACGCGTCTTGTGGTCACGCGCTGAACTCGATACAACGAGAGAACGGTGGCCAGGGCAAGGATGGTGGCCGGTGCGCAGGTAAGTGCGTGAACCCAACGGAAAGCTTGCAGTCCGATTTCTCAGGCCATATTCTCGCTTCGGTTTGCGCCTGCAACGGTCTGTATTCACAGCGCAATCGCCTTCCACCTTCAACAGAAATTTCAGGGGAACACCATGCAGATTCAACGCTTGGCTGCTATTGCTCTTTTCGCATGTGCATTGATGGCACCTAAAGCGGAAGCTGCGTTGTACATCACTGACCCCGCCAATTTCGGCGCGGTGCAGGCCTTCAGCAGCAATTGCGATGACTGTTTTGACGGACCCGTCGCGTTTCCCGGCGCTGGTCAATCACTCAACTTCTTTGGCACCACCTACACCGGCTTGTTTGTTGGCTCCAACGGCTACGTCACCTTTGGTGCCGGCGCCAACAGTTTTTCCGCAGAACCACTGCCTGTACAGACGGTGGGACCGATGATCGCCGGTCTGTTCACTGACCTTGACTCGCGCAGCGATGCCACCTCGCAAGTGTTCGTCAACAGCGCCACCCCGGGCCAACTGGTTGTCACTTGGAATGGTATGGGTCACTTCTCGACCAATTACGCCGTGCGCAGCACCTTCCAGCTGGTGGTGCGTTCGGCCCAGTTTGCAGTGCCAGTGGGCGAAGGTCGGATCGGGTTCTTCTATGCCGGTGTGACCGATACCAACACGGCAAGCGCCGGCTTTGGCGATGGCTTGGCGGCGGTCAATCCGGGCGAACAAGGCTTCTTCTCCGGCCCAGCCACCGGCCTGAACAACGCGATGTTCCGCTGGTTCGATATCAACGGCGGCGTGCCTGGTCAAGCGCCGGCTGCTGCGGCCATGCTGATCCCAACCAACGATGTGTTTGGGCTGGTGTTGCTGGGCTTGATTTTGGCGCTCGCCGGCGGCTGGATTGTGCGCAGTCGTTTGCAAGGCTGAACACGGATCGCTCAATGCCAATTGCCCGCTCCACGTGATGCGTGAGCGGGTGCTGAAAACCCGGCGGCTGACGACCGGGCGGCGGTCACCGCGATGATTCGCAGCAGCCTTGACACCGCCCGCTGCCGCGCAGGTCTGCTGCGTGATGGCCGTTTTCAGATTGAAAACTTCCTGCAGGCAGACGCCGCCGAGCGCCTGCATCAGTGCCTGCATAACGAGGTGCCTTGGTCATTGGCGCTGTGCGACGCATCCGGCATGCACACCATGCCGCAGGCCGACTACGCAAAGCTCGATCAAGTGCAGCGCACGGCGTTGTATGCGCAGCTGGCGGAAAGCGCCAAGGGCGACCACTACCGCTTCGCCTACGACAGTTACATGATGCCGCGGGCTTACCTGGAGGGGCGCGATCCGGGCCTGTTGCTGCATCGCGTGCTGGAGTTCCTGAATTCGCCCGAGGTGCTGCAGTTCATGCGCGTGCTGACCGGCGAGCCGCGGATCATGCGCCTGGATGCGCAGGCCACGCGCTACCAGGCGGGCCAGTTCTTGCGTACCCACAACGACGAGCACAGCGGTGAAGGCCGCTTGTTTGCTTATGTCATCAATTTGAGTCGACGCTGGCAGGCCGATTGGGGCGGCTTGCTGCAGTTCGTTGATGATGAAGGCGCCGTATTCGATACCTTCATGCCGAAGTGGAACAGCCTCAGCCTGTTCCGCGTGCCGGTGCGACATACCGTCTCGACGCTGAACCCGTGGGCCGAGGAACCTCGCTACGCGATCACCGGTTGGATGCTGGCCAGCGCCAGGCCGCCGGCGGCCAATACGGACGGCTGAACGCTGCGACGCTTCGCTCCGGCGCGCCGCGCGTAGTCATGCCCGGCGGCCACGGGCATCATTACCGGCCCTTGCCTGCGGACGATGCGCAATGAAATCTGCAACTCTCATGCTGGCGATGGCTTTGGCCAGCGGCGTCTGTGCAACCACCGGCATCGCTGCCGAATTGCGCACGGTTGCCGAACGCTCCGGGTTCAGCAAGACCGGCCGCTATCAGGAAGTCATCGCCCTCTGCAGCGAGTTTCAGCGGGTCTATCCCGAGGCCGTGCGCTGCATCGAGTTTGGCCGCACGCCGGAAGGCCGGCCGATGCAGGCACTCATCGCCTCTACCAGTGGCGCTCTGGATGTGCAGCAAGCGCGCCAACGCAAGTTGCCGGTGTTGCTAGTGCAGGGCGGCATTCACGCCGGCGAGATCGACGGCAAGGACGCCGGCTTTCTAGCCCTACGCGAAGTGCTCGACGGAAAAGCGGCGAAAGGCGCGCTGGCGAAACAGGTACTGCTGTTTGTGTCGGTGTTCAACGTCGACGGCCACGAGCGCTTCGGTGCCTGGAGCCGCCCCAACCAGCGCGGGCCAGAGGCGATGGGCTGGCGTACTACCGCGCAAAACTACAACCTCAACCGCGATTACGCCAAGGCCGACAGCGCCGAGATGCAGGCTATGCTGCGACTGGTCAACGAATGGGATCCGATCGCCACGATTGATCTGCACGTGACCAATGGCGCCAAGTTCGAGCACGACATCGCGATCATGGTTGAGCCAGTGCACGCCGGTGATGCCGGCTTGCGCAGCGCCGGGCTTGCCTTTCGCGACGCCGTGATCGCGACCTTGGGTGAGCAAGGTTCACTGCCGCTGCCGTTTTATCCTTCGTTTAAGGACTTCGCCGACCCGACCTCGGGCTTCGTCGACGGGGTATCGACGCCGCGCTTCTCAACCGGCTATTTCCAATTGCGAAATCGGTTTGCGATGTTGGTCGAGACGCACGCGTGGAAGGACTATCCAACCCGCGTCCGCAGCACCCGCAATACGGTGATTGCCGTGTTGGAGCAGATCGCCGCGCATGGCGCCGACTGGCAACAGCTGGCGGCGGCAGCCGATGCGGCGGCAATGCAATTGGCCGGCAAATTGGTGCCTTTGGAATACAGCGCGACAGCAGCGACCCGCGAAATCGAGTTTCGCGGTTACGCCTACACGCGCACACCTTCGGCAGTCTCAGGTGCCTTGGTCACTCGCTATGACGAAACCACGCCGCAGGTATGGCGAGTGCCTCTGCGCGATCAGCTCGAAGTCAGTCGCAGCGTGACTGCGCCAGCGGCGGGCTATCTGGTGCCGGCCGCGCACGCAGCGTGGGTGGCCGAGCGCTTGGACCGCCACGGCATCGAATACCGACGACTGGAGGTGGCCAAGGCGCAACTTCCGGTGCAGGCATTTCGCGCCAGCAAGGCCACGCCCGCAACGCAATCGGTGGAAGGCCACCTGCGGATGACACTGGAGGGCGAATGGAAAGAGGAGCGCCGCGACCTTGCCGCTGGCGCGCTGTTTGTGCCGGTCGCACAACCGAAGGCACGATTGCTGATGGCGTTGTTGGCACCGTCGACGTGTCCCCCAAGGCGCGCGACGAGGAGATCGACGCCCGGCTCGAGAACATCATGCGAGCCACCAGCTGGTTCGCCGACCTCGACGTCCGCGTGCAAGACGGCGTGGTGTTCCTCGCCGGCGTCGTCGACACCGACGAGCACCGGCTGTGGGCCGCCGAGCTCGCGCGCCGGACCCAAGACGTCGCTGCGGTGGTCAACCAGCTCGCGGTCCCCACGCCGTCGGTCTTCGAGCTCGAGCCCGCGACCCGAGCCTTGCGCGAGCTCGGTCGCGGCGTGGTCGGGGCCCTGCCGCTCTTGATGTTCGCGATCCTGGTGCTCGCGGTCGCGTGGCTGATGTCGCGGCTCACCACCGGCGGCATGCGTCGGTTGCTGCAACGGCGCGCGCTCCCGCCGCTGCTTCGCGAGGTGCTGGCTCGGGTCTCCGGCGTGGCGGTGATGATCGTCGGGCTCTACATCGTGTTCCGCGTCGCCGGCCTGACCACGGTGGCGATGTCGGTCGTCGGTGGGACCGGCCTGATCGGCATCGTCTTGGGCATCGCGTTCCGCGAGATCTCCGAGAACTTTCTGGC
>JBBQQV010000103.1:0-8537 GCA_038215505.1 Lysobacterales bacterium | reverse complement strand
AATGGCTGCGCCGAGGCCGGGGTTGCTACCGACAATGGCTACCGCCGAGGCCAAAGCAACGGGATCGATGTCACTACCCACAAACTGCCAGCCGTACTCGCGATGCCCCAGCAGCGGGTAGATGCAACTGGCACCGACACCCACATCCAAGACGTTGATTTTGCTGCCCTGAGGAACCTCGCCTGCGTGGCTTACAGCGAGCAGGTCCGCCAGCGCATGTACGTAGTCGGCGCGGCCAGGGATCGGCGGACACAAGTAGCCGGCAGGAATATCCCAGTGTGAGATGGCGTAATGCAGTTTGAGCAGCGCCTGGTTCAACAGTCGAACCGAATCCGGGCGGCTGAAGTCGATGCTGGTTTCAGCGGCCGGGGTTTTGATCAGCGCGCCGGCAAGCTCAGGGCAGCCGGTCAGCAGGCCCGCAAAGTCGTAGCGGCCTTGGTGTCGATTGCGCGGGTGAAACGGTGGACTCGAAGCGAGACTTGGCTTCGCTTGTTTGGCTGCGGCTTGTTTGGCTGCGGCTTGCTTGGGGCCGGCTTGGTTAAGCTTGGCTTGGTTAGGCACGAGCCGGTTGGGCCGGGTCGGCGGGCGAGGTGGTTGGCTCATCTTCACAGCTTAGGCGCACAGAGTGGGCGACTGCGGCATGAATCTGTTCGCGCTTGCTTGCAAACAATCCCGCTGTGCATCGGCGCTGGAGAAGTTGCTGCAGATCACCAGCTCTCCGGTTGGCCCTTTGCTTCGACCAGTGAGCCGCGATAGCGAACAATTAAGTCGCCGGTGATGGGCATGTAAAGCGCCACATCAAAGTGAAAACGACCATCGACGTCGAATTCGCGGGCGACGCTCCGCGGCAGCAGAAACAGCGGAACCGGAATTCCGAAAGCGCTGCCGCCGACCACAGGAAAGTGCAGGGCAGCGTCGGCCGCGTGCAGGCCGAGGTTAAACCTGAGTGGGCCAAAGCGCTCGCTGATACGTTGGCCGCGCAACGCCAAGTGCGAGGTGAAGCGGCGGCCGGCGAAGTTGCGCTCCCAGCTCTCGCCGTCATCCTCCTGCTGCTTGGTTACTTCAACGGCAACACGCACGCCCGCCGGCGGGAAGCGACACGCCGCCGCGGTCAATCGCGCCAGTAGGCCTGTTCCGCGCTCGATGTCTGCCGTGCCCACCAGGCGCATCACGCCAATGACTTGATGGCTGGCTCGAACGGAGGCCGGTAACTGGCCGACATCAACATCCGCAAGCTGCTCGATCAGGGCAATGATCGGAGCTTCGTCACGCCGAAAGGAGATCGCCAGATCGGCCATCGCCGCCTCGATCTGAGCCAGCGACACTTCCGCAATGCAGGGGCGCGCACCCGCAGCAGGGCGTGGCCCTCGCAGGAGCGCGCGTACCGCGATGGCTGGCACGTACGGGCCATCGCCGCCGATGGCCAGCAATGTCCAACGCCGTTTGCGGGCATGCGCCTGTCCGTCCCGATTCACCCGGCCGGCCACCTCGACTTGCATGCCACCCACGTCGCTGCCGAAGCTGAGGAGCATGTTCGCAAGGCGTTCAATGAGAGGAATCGCCGATTGGGGCACTGCGAATGGCCAACGACCGCGCAGCCACGACAGGGCAGCCAGGAAGTGGTTCATCAGCGGCAACTCGAGACCCGCCCGAAAGCTCACTGAGCGCGCCCGAAAATATGCTGGGAAAAGGGTCAGGTCGGGCACTTTGACCAGCCACGCTCGGCGTCGCTTGACCGGATGCAACTCCAAAATAAACGTGCGCGGCTCACTCCAACCACGCAAAGGCTGCCAGCGTCCCGCCCGCCACTGCCGACCTTTTGCCCCGCATTGCGCGAGGATACTGGCGATGACGGAGCGCCCACGCGGCGCCCGATTGCCAGGCAGGATGACGCTGTTGATCGTCTCGATATCATCCATGTCCTGGGCGAGTTCGACGACTGCCGCAGAGGAGATTGCAGGGACGCTGGAAGCGCCAGAGAGCGCGTACAACCCGCGCGACTTGGCAAGCGCATCCAACGTCGAGATGCCGG
Organism: Lysobacterales bacterium; assembly: GCA_038215505.1. Taxonomy (GTDB): domain Bacteria; phylum Pseudomonadota; class Gammaproteobacteria; order Xanthomonadales; family Xanthomonadaceae; genus JANNWF01. The sequence goes on along the minus strand of JBBQQV010000103.1, from coordinate 6,505 downwards.
CACAAAAGTCGGCGTCATCGCACAGGTCGAGGTAATTGATGCCCGCTTCCAGGCAAGCTTCAACTAACCGAAATGGATGTTCGCCATAGGCATGAAATGGACCCGCAGCGTCGACCAGAACATCGGGCTTGATCCGCGCCAACGCGCTCAGATCACCCGCTCGATCCAACTGCAAAGCTTGCGCACCAAGTTCATTGGCTAACGCAGTAGCGCGCCCAAGGTCCCGGCCAGCCGCCCACAGCGCGTGTCCATCGCGGGCAAGCAGCCGTAGCAAGCGCTCGCCGAACACGCCATAGCCACCGACCACGAGGATCCTCATTGGTCGTCAGGCTGCATCAATCGCGCGCGAAGACCGGCATCGGGCAATCCGCACAAATCAGCGCGGCCGAACCATCGGTAGCGGCTGCGGGCGATTCGTCGATACAGGCCGTCACGCAGCGGCCGCGGAAGCCACATCAGCAGTCGCAAGCCGTGCCCCCAGCCACCGCAACGTTTGCCAAGGTGCGCGATGGCGTCAAAGCCTCCCCGCGCAACGCCCGCATCCAATAACAGCCAACTGTCGGGATCGTCCTGGTCAAGCCCATAGTGGCGAAGTAGCCGGCTGCCCAACGACGTTTGTACCGGGCAGATTCGGACTTCGCCAGAACGGTCAATGCGCGCGATCAAACGCGCGCCAAAACAGCACAACGCGCAGCTAGCGTCCATGAACGCGATGGGATGCCGATCATCAAACGCAGGCACGCTCGGATCGGCACGATAGCTATAGGGCGCGCGATCTTCTGTCTGCAACGTGGCTCTCAGCGCCCGCGCTTGGCGCTTTGCAACCGTCAAGCGCGCAGCCGATAGTGTCCAAACTTGCTGTCAACCGTATGCAAGCCGCTCAACAAGGTTTCTCTTCGCCTGGGATGCAAACCGTACGAATCTGATCTTCAAGGCCCGCACGGGCGCGCTTCGCGCGTTCTTCGCGTTCTGCAACAGTCATGCATTCGGTCTTGCCCAGGCGCGAGCCTGTGACCGCTTCCAGCTTGCACACCTTGCGATCCTTCTCATCGTTGCGAATGGTCGCGGTGAGCATTTCTTGCGCGTTGTAGAGCTCAATGCGCTCTTCGGGCTTCAGCTCAAGCGCGTTCGAATGCCCTTCCAACAACTCGGCAATCAGGTCACGGGCCTTGTCCATACGGGTGATATCACCACGCCGCATGCGCCCGTAATCGCCGGCTCGCGCCAACTCCAGCGACTGGTCGATTTCATCCACAAATTTTTCCGCGTCGGTAATGGTGGCGGCACGCGCGTCGGCCCGTTCTGCCAATGAAGTCGCATCTGCCTGCAACATCACGTTGCCATGCGCTGCAGCTGACATCGCCAACGATACCGCCAACGCCACGAATTGCATTCTCATCAGATTGCCTCCCATCAAGGTGCTTGCAGCTTACAAAGGGATGCTGCCCGCGACAATCGGGTTAGGCCATGTCGCAAGCACTTGTTGCGACTACCGCCGCTCCAGATCACGCAAATGCAGCTTGAGCGCCTCGCCCGACAGCTGAATTTCGCGCACCGACAGGCCCAACGACCACATCAGCAGCACCAGTGCCAATCCAAACGCAATCTTGCCGGCATCCAGCCATCCAGCGAACAACAAAAACATGCACAGCACGCAGAAGAACAAGCTGAGCACGCCGATGCCCTGCATCGCGCGAATCAGGTCGACGCGCTTGCGCAAGCTGCTGACTTCTTCCAGAAACTCGGGATGGCCGTCGTTGATCATCGAGTGCAGCTGACGGATCACCGTTGCCACCGCCAAAAAGCGATTGGTGTAGGCGAGCAGCAGCAGCGATATTGCAGGAAACAGCAGGGCAGGGGTGGATAGGGTGATGTCCATGGGCGGCAAGTTGGCGGGTTTGGTTGCGACTGCTGCGATTACAGAAGCGCTGACAACGTTTCTCGCACCGCCCGGTCGGCCAGTGCCAGGTCAATGGTGTCCAGCGTCGCATGACCGCGTGTCGCTTCGACCAGCAACGTGCGCTGTATCGCACCACGCGCCAGCGCCTCTGCGTAAGGCGTGCGGCGAAAGGTGACCATGCTGTAACGCGGCACAAAATGCTGCGGATGGCGTTCCGCCAATACGCGTTCGAGCTGGCGCTGCAGCAGGAAGTCGGCATCGTCAACGCGATCGCGCATCTCGATGTAGTTTTCCAAGGCCATGGTCTGGATGGCGTCGGCATTGGGGCGTCGCTCGGCCTCGAATTCGGCAAAAGCGTCGGCGAGGTCGGCGTGTCGATCCAGCGACTCAGCCAGCGCCACGCAGTCCTCAAACGCGCAGTTCATGCCTTGCCCGTGGAACGGCACCATCGCGTGCGCGGCATCGCCAATCAATACGGCGCGGCGATCAAGATGCCAGCGACCCAGCCGCAAGGTGCCCAGCTGTGCGAGTGGGTTGTGGCTGAAATCGTGCAGCAGATCGGGCATCAAGGGCACTGCGTCGGCGAAGTCGCGGGCGAAGAATTCGGCTACCTCAGTGTCGTTGTTGAGATTCGCAAAACTCGGTTCAGGACCATCGTTGGGCAGAAACAAGGTGACCGTAAAAGTGCCCGCACTGTTGGGCAGGGCGATGCACATGTAGCCGCCGCGCGGCCAGATGTGCAGAGCGTGCGGCTCGATTCGATAACTGCCATCCGCGTTGGGCGGAATTTCCAACTCCTTGTAGCCGTGGCCGAGCGGCTCAAAGCGCTCATCAAGATCGACCTGGCGACTCAGTGCCATGCGCATGGCCGAGCCAGCACCATCGGCTCCCACCAAGGCACCGTAGGCATGCTGGGTCCACGCGCCATCGCTGTCGCGCTGCAGTTGGCAGGTGCCCGCATCGAAATCGACCGCATGCAGGCGCTGACCAAAATGCAGGCGCGCGCCAGCCGCTTGGGCGGCTTCGAGCAGATCGACGTTGAGACGGCCGCGATGAATCGACCAGATGACGTCGCTGTCGTCGCGCCCGTAGCGCTGCAACTGGGTCTTGCCATCAATGGCATGCACCATGCGTCCACGCATCATCACTGCGTGCTGCATCACGGCAGCGGCGGCATCAGCCTGTTCAAGTGCATGCCGTCCGCGCTCAGCCAGCGCCAGATTGATTGAGCGGCCGCCTTCGTAGCCCGCGATACGCGGGTCTGGACGACGCTCAAACACATCCACGGCGATGCCGCGTTTGGCCAGCATCGTGGCAAGCAGAGCGCCAGCAAGACCCGCGCCGGCGATGGTGATGCGCTCGGGACGCATCTCAGCGGGCCTCTTCATTGGCGAGGCCAGCAAATTGGCGCGCCACGGTCACCAGCCGCAAGACATCGGTGTGGCGGTTGTACAGCGGCGTCGGCGCGATGCGGATCACGTCAGGCTCGCGCCAGTCGCCGAGTACGCCTTGAGCGGCCAGATGATCGAACAGCGCACGGCCTTCGGTTCGACCACCGCGTACTCGCAGAGAAAGTTGGCAGCCGCGTCGGCTGGCATCGGCGGGAGTGACGATCTCCAATACAGAGTCGAGTTGGGCATGAATCAGCGTCTCCAGATAGCCGGTGAGTTGCAATGACTTGGCTCGCAAAGCCGACATGCCCGCGCGCTGAAACAGGCTCAGCGATGCAATCAATGGTGCCAATGCCAGCACCGGTGGGTTGCTCAACTGCCAGCCGTCGGCACCCGCAGTGGGCACAAACTCGGGTCCCATTTGAAAGCGCGTGGCAGGGTCGTGGCCCCACCAGCCAGCCAATCGCGGCAACGCGGCTCTGGCGTGCTTGGCGTGCACAAAGGCACCCGCGACCGCGCCGGGGCCGCAGTTCAGATATTTGTAATGGCACCAGACGGCAAAATCCGCGTCGCTGTCATGCAACGCCAACGCAAGATTGCCGGCCGCATGGGCGAGATCAAAGCCCACTGCGCAGCCCTGCGCACGCCCAAGCCGAACGATTTCCGCCAGATCAAACGCTTGTCCGCTGCGGTATTGCACGCCCGGCCACAGCAGCAGAGCGACGCGCTTGCCATGTTCGCTCAGTGCGCGCTCAATCGCCGCCAGTGAGATGGTGCCGGTGGGCTCATCGGCTTCGATCTCGATCAGATCAGTGGCGGGATCAAAGCCGTGAAAGCGGATCTGCGATTCGACCGCGTGACGGTCGGAAGGGAATGCGCCGGCCTCCATCAGGATGGCTGAGCGCCCGGCCTCGGGCCGATAGAAACTCGCCATCATGAAGTGCAAGTTGGCGGTGAGCGAGTTCATTGCCACTACTTCGATGGGCTCGGCTCCCATTACCTCGGCCAAGCCATCGCGCACCAGCGTGTGGTAGTGCATCCACGGCCGCTCACCGCGAAAGTGACCCTCGACGGCGTGCGTGGCCCATGCTTCGAGCTCGCCCTGAAGCAGTGCAGCGACGCCACGCGGTTGCAGGCCGAGTGAGTTGCCGCAGAAGTAAGTGAGATCTGCATCGCCATGACGCGGAATCAAAAATTCGCGACGTAGGTATGCCAGCGGATCGGCAGCGTCGTGGGCGAGAGCGTGTGATTCGTGCAAGAGGTGGGTCATGGTTTCACCGGAGGTTCTTGCGGTTGTCGGTTGCTCGAATAGGCAATTGAGGTGACTCGACCGACAACCGAAGTCAGTTGTGCGCTGCCCCAGAATCGACTGTCACTGGATTGGTCGCGGTTATCGCCCATGACGAACATCTCGCCTTGAGGCACGGTCACTGGCCCGAACGCTTTTGATTGGCTCATCCGCGGAGAACAATCCCGACTGCGCGTCCCACGTAAGGTGGCTCGCAAATAGCCGCTGGGGGGAGGGCACGACCAGGTCGCTGCGCTGGACGCCATCCAGGCGCGTGGCCAGCGCCGACACCACGATCACATCACCAGCATTCAAGGTCGGCAACATGGACACCGACGAAATCGTGAGAGGCGACACTCCAAATATGCGCAGACGCGGGTCCGAACTGGCTGTGCCCAGCGGATTGAGCAGGTAGATCGCAATGGCTGCCACGGCCACGGCAAACAGAGTCCCGAAAACCACAGTTGTCAAGGCACTACGTTTGTGAGGGTCGGAGCGCATTGAGTGCTTCTTGGCTTGAGGAAGAAAATGCGAAGCGGCAGATCCGTCGAAGCGTTCAAACAAACCGCGACCCCGCCAGCCCCAGCCAGTCAAGCGCCGTGCCATGAAAAATGCGGGCTTGCGCGGCGGGGTCGAGGTTGAGCGCGTCAATGCCGGCACCGGGTTGTTGCTCGCCAAGCGGGAATGGATAGTCTGTCCCCAACATCACCCGCTGGATGCCTACCGTGTCCAACAGGTAGCGCAGCGCGCGCTCATCGGCGACCCAGGAATCGAAAAACAACTGCGGCAAGTAGTCACGCGGGTTGCGCGGGTTGTCGGTGGCGACGAGGTCAGGGCGCATCCGGAAGCCGTGTTCGATGCGGCCAATCGAATACGGAAAACTGCCACCTCCGTGCGCTAGACAAACTCGCAGTCGTGGCAGGCGCTCAAGTACTCCACCAAAGATCAAGCAGCAGGCCGCGCGTGATTGCTCGGCCGGCATTCCGACCAGCCATGGCAGCCAGTACTTCGGCATGCTCTCGCTGCCCATCATGTCCCAGGGGTGGACGAGGATCGCCGCACCCAGATCCTGCGCCGCCTCAAAAAATGGAAACAGCTCCGGCGCGTCCAGATTCCACTCGCCGATATGCGAGCCGATTTGAACGCCTTGCAAACCAAGCTGGTCGATACAGCGCTCCAACTCCTGCACCGCCAAGCGCGGCGATTGCATAGGCACCGTGCCGATGCCAGCAAAGTGGCGTGGATGCGTGCGACACAAGCCGGCCATGTGATCGTTCAGTGCTTGATGCAACTCCAGCGCGTGATGCGGCTTAGCCCAGTAACTGAACATCACCGGCACCGTGCTGATCACCTGCACCTGCACGCCAAAGCGCGCGTAGTCGTCGATGCGCTCCTGCGCGTCCCAGGTCTTGGACCAGATCTCGCGAAAAAACTTGCCGTCCTTGTAAATGCGATGACGGCCGTCATCGGTGTGATGAACAACCGGAAAGCGCGGGTCGCCATACTTGGTCGCCAAGTCCGGCCAGTCGCGCGGCAGCAGGTGGGCGTGGGTGTCGATCTTCAGCATGGCTGATTGTAATCGGGCAACGCGCGGCGGTGCGCAGGTTTGCAGGCTGCGCAGGCATCCTTAGAGCACAGGCTAGATTTTCGGCACCAGCTTCGGCTCCTCGACGACAATCGGCTGCCCGAATGCGCCGACGCGCCAGCGCACCAGGACTTGCGCCGAAGGTTTGCTGCCCAATGTTTCGTAAAGCGACCTGCCGACTTTGACCTTGGCGTGTCCAGTGGCGCCAGGCTCAAGGGGTGAGAGCAACAGAAAGTGATCGGTATGCCGTCGCCAGCGTGTGCTCGTTCGGGCGGTGACCTCGACCTGGCTGGTTTGGATGGGTGACCACGCCAGCTCGATGTTGCCGCGCTCGGCAACGA
>JBBQQV010000102.1:0-8546 GCA_038215505.1 Lysobacterales bacterium | reverse complement strand
TGGGGCCAGTGAATCGGCGGTGCCCACCCACATGTGATACGTCGACGTTGGCGCGTCGTATTGGATCGTGGGCGCAGCGGATCGGATGGCGATGGCCGAACCCAGCGGGACACCGTCCAAGGTGATTCGCGAGTTGGCGGTGGGTAGCGTGGGCACCGCAGAGATGGCCGGTAGAACGGCAGCGAGCAGGAGGAAGCCTGCCGCCTGTGCGATGGATTGTCGGTTGATCAAGGTGTGCCCCTCTCGTTGTGAGACGACAAACAAACGGTATCAGGTCCACTTGGCGAAGCGTTCAACTTCACGAAAGGGCAGAGCTTAGCCCGGCATCTCACGCGACAATTGAACTTGACGCTCTTCTCTCTTGTGCCTGAATGCCGACAAGAAAACCAAGCAGCGTTGCCTTCTCAGACCTTTTACCCTCGCCCTGCCGACGGCATCGGTTAGTTGGCGCACAGACGGGACTCACTGTCGGCTGTGATGCTGAGCGCAATCAGCGCGTTGAGCGGCAGCAGGGCGCTGCGAGCTGGGATCATTCCCCTCGCCGTTCGCGCGCCTGTCTGGCGCTTCAGGAGCTACCTCATGAGTATTCGATCCATTGCTGTCTGCTTGGCGGTTGCCTCAGCAGGCTGTTCGAGCGTGTCCTACCGCCCGGTGCAGGAAACCGAGTTTGATCGCCTGGTGAATGAAGGCTGCTCGCGTAAGGATGAGCGCTTTTCGGTCACCGCCCAGATCAACAGCGCGTCGCGCGAAACCGTGGTCCTGTGGGACGGCTACGACGGATCGCGCACCGTTGCAATTCGTCTGCCCAAGCAAGGCATGGGTTCGCGAATGCGCGACGTCGTCGGCAAGAGTCGCTACGAGCTTGGCTTCGAGCGCCTCAACCAACTGCGAGTCAGTGCATCGCCGGTGCTGTTCAGCATGAACTGCGAGCGCAAGGATCTGGCACCGGTGGCCAACCGCTTCAGCTATCTGGAAAACGGTGAGCGAGTGCAGTTCGAGTTCTGAGCCGCACGAGGCGACTACTGGCTGAACGCCGAGCCGGCAAATTGGCGAAACGTGGGGCAGCGTACCGACTGTCAGCCAGCCCACGGGCAAGCTCTCTTTGGCAGAACGTTTGGTCCCGAATTGGCTGCTTCACCGTCTCGCCCTTCTGCCAGGCCGGCGCCTCCGCCGCCTGGCCACACCCTGTACAGGAGCGACACCACATGAGCAACGGAAATCCAACATTGGACGGCAGCCACCCAGGCGCAAGCGTCGCCCGCAGTGTCGACAGCGCATCAGTCGGCATGCACCGGGCGATCAACAGGGCTAGCGACGCCGCCCGCCCGGCGGTCGACAATCTGGCCAGTGGTGCCCACCACACCGTTGACAGGATCGCGTCGATGGCCAACCGCGCAGCGGCCTCAGTAGAAGCCACTGGCGGGCAGATTTGCAATGCACAGTCGCGGGTGATGGATTCCTGCCGCATTCAGCTGCGCGACCAGCCCCTGACCACCCTCGGCATCGCCGTCGCGGTCGGTTACTTCCTGAACTGGGCGACGCGCAAGAGCTAGTCGCACGGAATCAACCACCGCCCCATCCCTCTGTGCCGGCCGAATGACTTCGGGCGGCAACGTTGGGGCAACCGCCAAACAAAAGACTGGCGCGCCCCGGCGAAGTGCGCCCGTCTGGTCACCGAGCATCTGCGGGCCAGCGCCCGGCCAACCGCTTCAAGGGATCATGCGCCAGAAAGCGCGCTGCGCTGGTAGGCCTGCCCGTCGGCCAATAACGCAAGAAGCGGACTTCCGTAACGCGACCCAGTCACCAACACGCTTGGTGCGGATGATCGTCGCCGCAGCGGATGGCCTTGGCTGCATGCTTTTTGCGCTGAACCGGCGAATATTCCGGGCGCTTGGCATGCTCTCTACCAATACCCCGAGCGGATGCTCAGGGGCGACCTACCAGAGGAGCCGCTACTTCATGCGTAAATTCACCCATCCCGCGCTGCTGGGAATGTTGGGCGCCCTCAGCGCGGCTGGCAGCGCACCCGTACTGGCCGTTGCCGGGTGCAGCGCACGCAGCGCTGCAATCATCACGCCGCTGGTGGAGCTTTATACCTCGGAAGGCTGCAGCAGTTGTCCGCCGGCGGACCGCTGGCTGTCACGCACTTACGCGATCAAAGACGCCAATTTCCTAGCGTTTCACGTCGACTATTGGGATGGGTTGGGCTGGCCGGATCGGTTTGCCTCGTCGCGCTACTCACAGCGACAGCGTAACCGTGTCAATGCCGCCGGCGAGCGCACCGTGTACACGCCGCAGGTGATGGTAGGCGCGCAGATTCAAGCGCCGTGGCGTTCGGATACGAGCTTCGCGCAGACGCTTGCAAGCGAACGGCGGCCCGCCGATGCGCAACTCGCACTGATGCTCGATCCGACAGCGAGTGGTTACGCATTGACGCTTGAGGCGAGCGCGCTCAGCGCCGATGATAGCGGCGCTGTGCAGGTATGGCTGGCGCACTATGTTGACGGCGTAGTCAGCGATGTCCGGGCTGGCGAGAACGACGGCAACACGCTACGGCACGACCGCGTGGTGACCCAGATGTGGGGGCCATGGCGATTGAGCGAGACGGGTCTGGTGCAAACGCTGGAGCTGGACTTGGCGTACCGGCGCGGCGGCTTCACTGCTTTTGCACAAGACGCCGGTGGCCGTATCTGGCAATCACTCAGCCTGTTGATGAATGACTGCGTGGCCGCCCGCTAGGCGCTAAGCTTTCCGCTTTAACCGTTCATGGTGATGCTTCAACAAGCTCAGATCAGCCCGAAACCTCAGGGCCGCGCGCCCTTCGCCAGCTCAGGACAAGCTTCGATGCCTTCCCATGAACTCAGGCTCGCATCAGGTACGTTTGGGAGCGCCGGAAAGCGCGATTCGATCCTTGGGCGTAGCGCATCGCGCCTTCCGGCGCTCGCACAATTGCCGAAATGGGCGGCTGCAAAAATAAGTAACGTTCGTCGAGAAAAGCTAGTGCCGCGTCGGCACCAAAGGCTCAGTGCAGACAGATCCCAGGAGGCCTAACCGAACAGCATTGCCGCTTGGCGGCGTTTGCGGCTCCGCTCGAAACGCACGCTCACTACGCATTTTTCACTTCTCTTTCTGTCCATAAAGTGGCCCACCATGTCGACTTTGCGCCCCCTGCTCTCGCTCGCCCTCGCTTGCCTGCTGCCCATCGCCGTCAACGCCGCTGATTCCGCCGTTGTGACGACTGCCATTGCCACCTCACCGACCGAGGTGCATCCGCTGCTACTCGGATCGCCGCTGCCGGATGTCACCCTGCAAGCGCTGGATGGCAGCGCAGTGGGACTCAAGCAAGCTGTGGCTGGCAAGCCGGCGCTACTGGTGTTCTACCTCGGCGGCTGGTGTCCCTATTGCAACCTCCAGCTGCAGGGGCTGCGCAACATTCGTGAAAGGCTTGAGGCGCTCGGCTACCGGCTGATCGCGATCAGCCCGGATAGTCCGCAATCGATGCAAGCGACCCTCGACAAAACGCCGGTCGAATACACCCTGCTCTCAGACGCCAAGGCAGACGCGATTCGCGCCTTCGGTTTGGCCTTCACAGTGGATGCTGGGACGATTGAAAAATACAAGGAGTACGGCATCGATCTGGAGCAGGCCTCCGGTGGACAAAGCCACCACGCGCTGCCGGTGCCGGCAGTGTATTTGGTGGATGCGAACGGCATCCTGCAGTACTCGTACGTACACCCTGACTACACCGTGCGCATGCCGGAGTCAGTGGTGCTCGCCGCCGCCGAAGCGTTGCACGCCGAGCAGCAAAAGCTGAAATTGCGCCGCTAGCCAAACTGTTAGGGACTGGGTGGAACGTTTGAGAGCGGCGATGTCGTGTGCCCATCTGCACGCGCTGCGAAGCGACTTTTCGGCCCCAGGCGCGCTAGCCCGGCCGGGCAACAAACCCGCCTACGCGATCCCTGATTCGCCGATGCAATCAAATCGCCTGCGCGGCGCTCTCCTAGCAACTACGTCGATAACCATGCGAACCAACCCCGTGACGAGGCTTCCTTCCGTCAATCGCGACGATTGCAGTCAGCGCCGATGAGCAGCTTGAAAGACGCCGACTATCAGCGCGCCTACCGCTATGCAATGGCGCTGTGCGGTGATCGCGACATGGCCTACGACGTGGTCCACAACGCGGTGGCTAATTGGCTGCAGGCTGCACCAAAAAACGTGCTCGAACCACTGGGTTATTTTTTGCGTATCGTCCGCAACTGCTTCATCGCTGACGCCAAGCGCGCGGCGATGTTGCGCTGGACGCCACTGGAGGATGTGGCCGGTGTAATTGCCACCGATATGGCTCCGCTGGAGGAGACATTTTTGCAGCGGGCGCAGCTGCAACGGCTCTGGGTTGACCTCGGCACCGCCGAGCGTGAGGTCTTGTATTTGTGGGCGGTTGAAGGCTTCACCATCGAGGAAATTGCGCAGCAAACCGCCACTCCAAAAGGCACCCTTTTGACTCGTCTGCATCGCATGCGCAAGCGTTTTGCCGAGCCTGGCGCGCTGCGCACAGCGGGAGGATCATGATGAAACATGCCAATGAAAACGTGCCGCTCAAGCAAGCGGTGACCGAGTTGTTTGCTGCCGAGCAACTGGATTCGTCGCAACTGCGCGCGCTCCGCGCGCTGGACGAGCAGCCGGGCAACCCGCAGCGCCGACTTCTGTTGGCGATGGCGGCAACGGTGGTCGCGGCGAGTGGCTTGGGACTGTGGCTGAGCCGGCGCGAGGCGCATGCCGAACACATCGTCATGCTAGCTGAGGAGGTCGCTTTCACTCATCTCACGTACTCTGCCGCCGCCGGTGTTGCGCTGGATGTGCTGGGCAACGATATCGGCTTGCTGCGACTGCGCTTTTCCGCCGTCGGCTTTGCCTTGATTGATGCCGCAGCAATCGGCACCGTCGCGCTCGACGCCACTGCAATCAACACAACTGTCGACCCCGCCCTGAAAGGCGCCGAACTCGTCGGCGGCCGTCTTTGCGTACTCACCGCCGCCCCGGCGGTGCAATTGCGTTATCGCGGCGCCCAGGGCGAGGTCAGCGTCTGCCAGACCCGCTTCCATCCGCAGCGCCATCGCGATGTACCTGATCTGGCGGCAGCCGGCGCGGCACCGACCGTATTGCATGCGCGCGGTGTGCGAGTCAGCTTGGCGCATCGGCAAGGCGTACTGTTTGCGGTGGCGGTGGCCGCGTGAGGCGCGCGCTGGTGACGACTGCTTTGTTGGAGACAGCCCTGATGAAGACAGCCGTGATGAAGACAGCCCTGATAAATGCAGCCCTGATAAATGCAGTCCTGATGAGTGTGTCTGGCGGATGGGTGTCGCCGGCGCTCGCAAGCGGTGAGTTGCCGCTGCAACGCTTCGCTGCCGAGGTCGAAGCCGCTTACCCGGCGACGCCCACGCTGACAGTGCAATCATTCACGGCGCGCACGGATCGGCCAAGCATGCTGATCGTCGACGCCCGGCTTCCGGCCGAACGCGCGGTCTCGCAGATTCCCGGTGCCATCAGCAGCGAGCAGTTGCGCGAGCGATTGAATGAGTCTCCCGTGTCGCTTGCTGACAGCGGCCGACTGCGGCTCATGCCAACCGTATTGGTCTACTGCACCATCGGTATGCGCAGTGCTGAACTGACTCGCGAACTGCGCAGCGAAGGCATCACCGCATTCAACTTGAGTGGCGGCGTGTTGGCATGGGCGGAGGCAGGGCAGCCGTTTGTCGACAGCAACGGTAATCTGACCCGGAAAGTGCATGTGTACGGGCGTCGTTGGAACTACTTGCCCGACGGTTATGAGGCGGTCTGGTAAATCTCACTGTGCCGTGCAGGTGTGTTCTGTTCAACTTCTTGGAGTTCGCCTGCGATGCCGGTCCGCTGCCAAGTGGCGTGGCCAACATCGAATTGGCACCCGACTTGAGCGCCCGGCTCAAAGTTGGCGAGTTCGATCTTCGCTGCAGCGAGGGCAAGCACATTCGTCGCTATGTCGAGCGCCGTTGGCAACTGCGCTGAGCGAGTGCCGACGATTGCCTGGGGAATGAACGTGTTCAGCGCATGCATTGCAGTGATTCCGGCGCGCGATTCTGGCGGTGCTCAGCGTGCCAAGTCATCGCACTGATTCACAAGCCGACCTTACGCAGGTTCTACGCGATAACGCGGCAGCACCCATAACAATGCTGCGAGCGCGCCATACGCAGCGATCCACTGCATCACCATGCCAAGTTCACGCGCAGCGAGCGTCCACGGCAAATACAGTGCGCCCTGCGGTTGCACCGAATGGATGATGCCGAAGGCAGTGAGTCCAGCCGCGACCAACAGCGCGCAAGACGCACGCCCGCGCTCACCATCAATCAGTGCCGCCAGCATGGTTGCCCACAGCATCGAGGTGATGATGAAGCCGTTACCCAGCATCACCACCACCATCAGCTCAGGAATGCCATGCGCATCGTCGGCAAGCAGCTGTGCAAACTGCTCGGGCGCGACAATGCCCGGGTTGCCCAGCTTGATCATCAGCAGGTAGGCAATCGCCGGCAAGAACGCCAAGACCACAGCCGGCGAGTGGCGCTTGGGCGTGGCGTCAAAGGCCTGCACCGTGATGTCGATGGCGACATAAATGATGATCGGTGCGAGTACGGCCAACGGCAGCAGCTCGACCAGACCAGACACGTAGCCCAGCATCCCGCCGATGCCGATGAACAGTCCCGTCAGCAGCGTGTAGCCGCTGCGCGCGCCCATGTGTTTGTAGGCCGGCTGGCCGATGTAGGGCGTGGTTTGCGCCACGCCGCCGCAGACGCCTGCGATCAGGGTCGAAACGGCTTCGGTGAGCAGGATGTCGCGGGTCCGGTAATCGTCGCCGGCGGCGCGCGCGCTCTCCGAAACGTTGATGCCGCCGACGACCATCAGCAGGCCAAACGGCAGCACCAGCGGCAGGTAGCGTGGCAGCTCTACCATGCCGTCGACGAATCCCAAGGTCGGCCACGGCAATGCGATTCGCAGGGGTGATATCGACGGCGCGTGATAGCCGGTGCCGAGCAATCCGAGCATGCCAAGGCTGTAGTAAAGGATGATGCCGACGGCAAAGGCGAACAGCACGCCGGGCATGCGCCAAGGCAGCCGGCCTTTGGCAATCAGCGCGTACAGCAGCAGCCCCAACGTAACCAAGCCGACGACTGGCACGCGCAGAGTTTCGAGCAGCGGCAAAAAGCCCATGAGCAGCAGCGCGATGCCGGCGATTGAGCCAAGCAGTCCGGCACGTGGCACCCAGCGCGTCACCGCCTCACCAAAGAACGCCAGCACAAACTTCAGCAACCCCATCGCCACCATCGCGGCCATGCCCAGCTGCCAGGTTGCGATGGCGGCCGCTTGCTCATCCATACCGGCTTGCTTGAAGCCGACAAATGCCGGCCCCAGCACGACCAACGCGAGTCCAATCGTGGTCGGTGCGTCCAGTCCCAGCGGCATCGCGGTGACGTCGTCGCGACCGCTCTGCCGCGCCAGCCGGCGCGCCATGGCCGTGTAGATCAGGTTGCCCACCAGCACGCCAAGCGCCGTGCCCGGAAACATCTTGCCGAATACCACTTCAGCCGGAAAACCAAAGATGCCGATCAGCGCGCTGGCCAAAAAGGCAAGGATGGTGAGGTTGTCGACCACCAGCCCAAAAAAACCGTTGATGTCGCCCGGAGCGATCCAAGCCAAGCGAGTCGTCGCGGCGGAGCTGGTCATCGTCTAACCCGCATATTTCATGAATTCGCGCGATGATCGCGCAGGATATTGTTCGCGCAAGGGATTTTCCGAAGGAGCGTCGTATCGGGCCATACCACCGACTGAGGAAAATCCCTTGCGCGGACAAGAGACAAGCGAGTGCGTGTGAGATTCATGAAATATGCGGGCTAGGCGAGTTGGCGAGCGCAGCCGCATTCTGCCGCATCGCTTGGCCGTGTTTGTCGGTCGGGCTATCCAGCGAAACCACCCTCTGGACTTGTGCAGTTAAGGTGACGGCGCTTCAATGGCGCATCCCGCAGCCCCGTTGCGGTGGAGAGGTCGTCATGTTCGAGCGCTTTGCCCGCAGTTGGCAGCTGGTCAAGGCCAGCGCATCGGTGTTGTCGCAGGACAAGGAGCTGCTGGTATTTCCAGCCGTATCTGCGGTGGCTACATTTCTGGTCGCCGCCTGTTTCGTGTTGCCGATGATCGGCCTGGGAGGCTTTGATCAACTCGACAAGGTCGCCAACGGCGAGGCCGGCCTCGGCACTTACCTGTGGGCCTTCGCATTCTATTTTGCGCAGTACTCGGTGATTTTTTTCTTCAACGCGGCACTGGTCGGTGCCGCGATGATCCGCCTCGAAGGTGGCGATCCCACCGTGGGTGATGGTTTCCGTATCGCTTTTGGCAGGATCGGCCCAATCCTTGGATACGCCGCCATTGCCGCCACCGTCGGCGTCATCCTGCGCATGATTCAGGAACGCGCCGGCTTCATCGGCAAGTGGATCGTCGGGCTGCTCGGTGTGGCGTGGACCGTC
>JBBQQV010000101.1:0-8693 GCA_038215505.1 Lysobacterales bacterium | reverse complement strand
CAATCTTAATGTCATCCTTGAAACCTTGACCCGTGACGGCCGTGAGCTGGCGCTGGCGCAGACTTTCCTGCCGGCCATCAGTGATGGCGACAAGCGCGTGCTGCTGGTAGACGGCGAGCCGATTCCGTTCGTGTTGGCGCGGATTCCCACGGGCAAAGATTTTCGCGGCAACCTGGCCGCCGGTGGTCGCGGTGAAGCGCGCCCGCTCAGTGAGTCGGATCGGCGCATCGCCGAGGCTGTCGGCCCAGAACTTGTGCGCCGCGGCATGTTGTTTGTTGGCCTCGACATCATCGGTGACAAGTTGACAGAAATTAACGTCACCAGCCCCACCTGCATCCGCGAAATCGATGCGCAGTGCGGCACCCGTATCGCCGCTTGTTTGTTTGAACGCATCGAGGCTCGCTGCGGGTGAGCGCAGGCCCGCGGATCACGCCGGGAGACCGGCTGGGCGCCACGTTAGTGTTCTCGTTGCTGGTGCAGGCCGCCGTTGTGCTCGGGGTTGGTTTTGGCTTGAACGATCCGGCCCCGTTGGTGCCAACGCTCGACGTCATTTTGACCCAGACGCGCAGTGCCACCGCCCCAGCGAAGGCTGACTTTCTTGCTGCCAGCAATCAGCAGGGCGGTGGCGAGGCCGAACAGGCTAAGCGTCCCAAGGAGCCACAGGCAGCCCGTATTCCCCAACCCGAACTGGGTGTTGCTCCGGTACCCATGGAAGCGTCGGCGCCGCCGCCCAAGCCGCTCGCCGTGGACCCGGTCGTGGTAACCACCGCGCGCTCGCCGGCGAGCGCGAGTGCGGAGGAGCTGAGCGAGCCCACCGAGCCCCTGCCCAGTGATCGAGAACTGATCGAGCGCAGCCTGGAGATGGCACGCTTGGCCGCCGAAATTGAACGCCAAAGCGAAAGCTATGCCAAGCGGCCCAAGCGCAAGTTCGTCTCCGCCAGCACCCGTGAGTACGAGTACGCCACCTATTTGCATGGTTGGGTCGGCCGAATCGAGCGCATCGGCAACCTCAACTATCCCGATGAAGCACGCCGCCGCAATTTGACGGGGCAGTTGGTGATGACGGTCGCGGTGCGCAGCGATGGCACGGTTGAGCGCATCGATGTCGTTCAATCCAGTGGTTATCCGTTACTGGACGACGCCGCCCAACGTACTGTCCGCTTGGCCGAGCCATTCGCGCCCTTGCCGGCCACGCGCGACAAGATCGACGTCCTGCACATCACCCGGACATGGCAGTTCTTGCCTGGCAATGTTCTTAGGAACGAGTAAGGCGGTGCCGCGTACAATGCCGCCCATGCAGGCAGGGACCTCACTCGGGAACCATTTTTTGATCGCCTTACCGGCGATGTCTGACCCCAATTTTTCCAAAGGCGTCACCCTCCTCTGCCATCACAATGACGAAGGCGCGATGGGCATCTTGCTTAATCGTTTGTCGGCGTACCGCTTGGGCGATGTGTTGCAACAGATGGACTTGCGCACCGAGGACAACGAATTGGCGGCGGCACCGGTGTTGTTGGGCGGTCCCGTGCAGCCAGAACGCGGCTTCGTGCTGCACGACCCCACCCGAACCGATTGGGACTCGACCTTTGCCATCTCGGCAACCCTGCACCTGACCACATCGCGCGATATTCTGGCGGCGATGGCGCGTGGCGAAGGCCCGCGACGCGCCGTGGTCGCACTGGGCTATGCCGGATGGTCCAGCGGCCAACTGGAAGACGAATTACAAGCCAATGCCTGGCTCACCGTCGAAGCTGACAACCGCATTCTTTTCGATACGCCGTTGGAGTCGCGCTGGTCCGGGGCGGCCCGCTTGATGGGCGTTGACCTCAATCGAATCACCACTTACTCAGGACGCGCTTAAGCGTGGCAATGGGCGGCGACTCGCCTTTGTGCGCGCTTGGGTTTGATGTCGGCGCACGTCGTACCGGCATCGCCGTAGGCAACAGCTTGACGATGAGCGCGCGCGCCTTGCATGTGATCGAGCACGTCAATGAAGGTATGGATTGGTCGCGCTTGGACACCTTGCGCAACGAGTGGCGGCCGCAGATTCTGATCGTCGGCGAGCCGCTCATGCTTACCGGCGAAGCGCAGCCGGCCACGCTTCGCGCGCGCAAGTTTGCCGAGCAACTGCGGCAGCGCTATGGCCTGCCGGTGGTTCTGGTGGACGAACGCTCAAGCTCTAAAGAAGCTGACGCTCGCTTTGCCGCTGCACGAGCCAAGGGCACCGCGCGCCGCCGCGACGGTGCGCTGCAAGACGCCATCGCGGCACAAATCATCCTCGAACGCTGGCTGCTGGCCGGCATGCCCTTGGAGCCAAGCTCGCATGCTTCATAGATTGCACGCGCCCTTACGCCACTTGCTTGCCCTCGACCAACTGCCGCGGGCCACGATCGAGGCCTTGCTTGATCGTGCGCAAACGCTGCGACCGCGCGCTCTGACGGGCGATCCCGCATACCGGCCACTGGCCGGCTGCACCTTGGCCAACCTGTTTTTCGAGGCGTCCACGCGCACGCGCTGCTCGTTTCAATTGGCGGCGGCGCGACTCGGTGCAGACGTGCTGAATGTCGATATGGCCACCTCATCTGCGCGCAAGGGCGAGTCAATGGCCGACACGCTGGCGACACTTGAGGCAATGGGCGTGACCCTGTTTTCGATTCGCCACTCGCTCGACGGCGTGGTCGCAGAATTGGCAGCGGTGTGTGCGCCGACCACGCGACTGATCAATGCCGGCGATGGGCGCAGCCATCACCCGACGCAAGGCTTGCTCGACATGCTGACCATCCGTCAGCACAAAGGCCTGGACTTCTCCCACCTGAAAATCGCGATTCTTGGCGACATCAAACACTCACGCGTCGCCCGCTCAGATCTGCACGCCTTGCGTGCGCTGGGCGCCGGCGAAATCGCGCTGGCCGCGCCCGTCACCTTGCTCCCAGACGCGGCAACGGCGGCAGGCTGCTCCGTCCAAGCGAGCGCCGATGATGCTGTTCGCGACGCCGACGTCATCATCACCCTGCGCTTGCAACGCGAACGCATGGAAGAAGGGCTGGTGCCCTCGCTGGAAGCGTTCTACAGCGACTGGGGACTCAGCCCGCAACGGCTGCAACTGGCCCGCAATGACGCCATCGTCATGCACCCAGGGCCAATGAATCGCGGCGTGGAGATCGCCAACGAGGTGGCTGATGGGCCGCAATCGGTGATACGCGAGCAAGTCAGCAACGGAGTGGCGGTGCGGATGGCTGTGCTGGAGGCGTTGGCGGCTACGAAAGCTGACGACCAATCCTGACGAGTCCCACCCAAGATTGTTAGCGCTCCTCAGGTACCGGATCACAGCGCTGTATCGCGTTGCGCACCCCCTACCTCGTCTCCACCAACTCCACCCCATCCAACCCCTGCGACAGCGTATGCGCGTCGCCACCTTGGGAAAGTTTGATGCGCAGGCGGACTTCGTTGCTGGAGTCGGCGTGGCGCAGCGCGTCTTCGTAGCTGATCTCGCCGGCTTGATACAGCTCGAACAGGCTTTGATCGAAGGTGCGCATGCCGAGGTTGGTCGACTCCTTCATCACTTCCTTAATCTTGTGCACTTCGCCGTCGCGGATGTAGTCCTGCACCAGCGGTGTGCCCAGCAGCACTTCCATCGCTACCCGCCTAGACTTGCCGTCCGGAGTGGGCACCAGTTGCTGGGCGACGATGCCCTTCAGGTTCAGCGACAGGTCCATCAGCAACTGGTTGCGGCGATCATCGGGGAAAAAGTTGATGATGCGATCCAGCGCCTGGTTGGCGTTGTTGGCGTGCAAGGTGCACAGCACCAAGTGGCCGGTTTCGGCAAACGCGATGGCGTGATCCATGCCTTCGCGGGTGCGCACTTCGCCGATCATGATGACGTCGGGCGCTTGTCGAAGGGTGTTCTTCAGCGCCGCGTCCCAGCTATCGGTATCGATACCCACTTCGCGTTGAGTGACGATGCAGCCCTCGTGCTTGTGCACGAACTCGATCGGGTCCTCGATGGTGATGATGTGGCCAGAAGAATTCTGATTGCGGTAGCCGATCATTGATGCCAGCGAGGTCGACTTGCCGGTGCCGGTGGCACCCACAAAGAGGATGATGCCGCGCTTGGTCATCGCCAAGGTTTTCACCACCGCCGGCAGATTCAACTCCTCGATCGTCGGAATCTTGCTCTCAATCCGACGCAGCACCATGCCGACCTGGTTGCGTTGATAGAAGCAGGACACACGAAAGCGCCCGACGCCCGACACGCCAATCGCAAAATTGCACTCATGGGTCTTTTCAAACTCCTCGCGCTGCGAGGGGTTCATCACGTTGAGCACCAGATCGCGCGCCTGTTGTGCGGTCAAAGGGCTTTGCGTGATCGGCTGCAAGCGCCCCTGCAACTTCATCGACGGCGGCGCACCAGCCGTAATGAACAAGTCGGACGCTTTTTTGTGCGCCATCAACTTCAGGAAGGAGGTGAAATCGACTGTGCTCATTGGGATTTTCCGGGTTTCGGGGTCACTCCGGGATTGGGGATTCGGGATCTGGGATTCGTTAGAGCGGGACTTCGCTGCCGTTGGCTTTTACGAACCCTGAATTCCAAATCCAAATTCCAAAATCCCGGCCTAATTGGAACTCGGGTTTCGAGAGAGTGGGACTTCGCGAGCGTTGGCGCTTGCGAATCCCGAATCCCGAATCCCGGCTTCGTCAATCAAACAACCGCTTGTCCTTCGCGTACTCACGTGCCTGCTGGCGGACAATCTGACCGCGCTTGACGAGGTCCTGCATGCACTGATCCAGCGTCTGCATACCTACGCCTTGGCCAGTCTGGATCGCCGAATACATCTGCGCGACCTTGTCTTCGCGGATCAGGTTTCGGATCGCCGGCACTGCCACCATAATTTCGTGCGCCGCGACGCGGCCGCCGCCGACTTTCTTCATCAGCGATTGCGACACCACCGCGCGCAGTGACTCCGACAACATCGAGCGCACCATGGGTTTTTCGCCAGCGGGGAACACGTCGATCACGCGGTCGATGGTCTTGGCGGCCGAACTGGTATGCAGGGTGCCGAATACCAAGTGGCCGGTTTCTGCAGCGGTGAGCGCCAGCCGAATGGTCTCCAAGTCACGCAGCTCGCCTACTAGGATGTAGTCCGGATCTTCGCGAAGCGCCGAGCGTAAGGCTTCGGTAAACCCGTGCGTATCGCGGTGCACTTCGCGCTGGTTGATCAGGCAGCGATTGGATGTGTGCACGAATTCAATGGGATCCTCGACGGTGAGGATGTGGCCGTACTCGTTCTTGTTGATGTGATCGACCATTGCCGCCAGCGTGGTCGACTTGCCGGAGCCGGTCGGGCCGGTCACCAGAATCAGGCCCTGCGGCTGATTGATGAGTTCGGTGAATATCTTCGGC
The DNA here is from genome assembly GCA_038215505.1 of Lysobacterales bacterium. Lineage (GTDB taxonomy): Bacteria > Pseudomonadota > Gammaproteobacteria > Xanthomonadales > Xanthomonadaceae > JANNWF01. Next base: position 3,292 of record JBBQQV010000101.1, on the reverse strand, counting down.
GCGGCGAGGTCTTCCAGTGTCAGCACTTCCGAGGGAATGGTGCGGAACACGGCTCCCGCGCCGCGATTCTGATTGAACGCGTTGACCCGAAAGCGCGCAAGGCCGGCAATCTCGAAGCTGAAATCGACTTCCAAAAACTCTTCGAAGTCGCGCCGCACCTTGTCCGACATGATGTCGTACACCAGTGCATGCACCTGTTTGTGATCCAGCGCCGGAATGTTGATTCGGCGGACGTCGCCGTCGACCCGAATCATTGGCGGCAAGCCCGCCGACAGATGCAAGTCAGAAGCTTTGTTCTTGACCGAAAATGCCAGCAGCTCGGCAATATCCATGCGCAATCCCCCCGGAGTGTCCGATAGACTTGCAGGGAGCATCCACCTCCCCGCGCTGCGGTCGAGTATAGCGCCGTCGTCGGGCTTTGCTAGGCGTGTTTTGACCTGCCGAATGCATCTTCAACGCGTCTGCTCGAAACCAGCTAGTTCAACCCGGCCAGTTCAATCCAGCTTGTTCAATTCACTTAGTGCAACCTGCCTGGTTAACCCTGGGCGTTCTGACCACCGTCAACCAGACAAGCCGCATGACTGATTCGCTGCAGCGCGTACGCGAGCAACTGGCGCAGGCTTCATTGGCGGCAGGAAGGCACGAGTCAGCCATTCTGCTGGCGGTGTCCAAGACCCAACCCGCTGCGGCGGTTCGCCAGCTGGCAGCCGCCGGCCAGAGCGCGTTCGGCGAAAACTATGTGCAAGAAGCAGCCACCAAGCGCGGCGAATTGACTGATCTTGATCTGCAATGGCATCTGATTGGTCATCTGCAATCGAACAAGTGTCGACTCGCGGCTGAAGTGTTTGATTGGGTGCAAAGCGTTGACCGGATGAGTCTTGTTGAAGGCCTGGCGAAGGCGCGAGCGCAAGCCCGCGAGCCTTTGAATGTGCTGATTCAGGTCGATATCGACGCGGAGGCGGGCAAGTCAGGCTGCCGGCCGGACGCCATCGCGGCGCTCGCGGCGGCAATCACTGCCGCACCCACGCTGTGTTTGCGCGGGCTGATGGCAATCCCCGCACCGCACGCTGACATGAACCTGCGAGCGCAGGCATTTCGCCGCATGCGCGTGCTCTTTGAATCGCTACGTCGCATTCATGCGAGTGTTGACACGCTGTCGATGGGAATGAGCGAAGACTTCGAATTGGCGGTTTCTGAAGGAGCCACGATGGTGAGAGTGGGCTCAGCACTGTTTGGCGCTCGCGTGTCGCCTTTGCCGGTGGCCGGTTATTCTCCGCTGCCCTCAAGTTCGTGAGCTGATGACCGTGCAGGACCTTCATTCACCCTCCATCGCTGCCGCCTTCCACGCACAAACCGCGCACGATTCCATTGTGTTTATTGGTGGCGGAAACATGGCGCGCTCGCTGATTGGTGGCTTGATCGACCGTGGCACTGCCGCCAGCTCAATTCTTGTTTCTGAGCCATTTCCGGAAGCGCGGATGGCCTTGGCAAGCCGCTTTGGCGTGCATGTCGGCAGTGACAATGCCGAGGCCGCTGGCAACGCCAGTACGTTGGTATTAGCAGTCAAGCCGCAGGTGATGCGCGAGGTTTGCGCCAGCATCCGGGAGTCGTTGCCGCTCGACGCGGTGGTGGTGTCGATTGCCGCCGGCATCACTTCCCAGCAATTGGACGATTGGTTGGGCGGCGGTCGCGCCGTGGTTCGCTGCATGCCGAACACGCCCGCGCTGCTGGGTGCCGGTGCTACCGGGTTGTTTGCAAACGCCGCTACCAGCCATGCCCAGTTGCAGCGTGCGCGAGCGCTGATGGGCGCGGTGGGCATCACCGTGCAGATTCACGATGAGACCTTGATGGATGTGGTGACCGCGCTTTCGGGCAGCGGTCCGGCGTACGTATTTCTGCTGGCGCAAGCAATGCAGGCAGGTGCCCAAGCGCAAGGGCTGGCGGCGGACGCCGCCCGCGTGCTCACAGCGCAGACCGTGTTTGGTGCGGCTCGCATGCTGATCGAAGACAGCGAGGACGCCGCTGCCTTGCGCGCACGTGTGACCTCGCCGGGCGGCACGACACAAGCGGCGGTCGAAACCCTGCAAAGTGGTGGTTTTGAAGCCTTGCTTGCAAGCGCCATCCAAGCCGCCACTGAGCGCGGCCGCGAATTGGCACGCGCCGCTGAGGGCGCGGCGTGAATTACCTGGTCGAAGCGGGTGTGCTGCTCATCGAAGTGTTTTTCGGACTTGCCAGCGGCTTGTTTCTGTTTCGTGTGTTGTTGCAATTGGTAGGTGCCAACTTCTACAACCCGATCTGCCAGTTCTTTTTTCAGGCCACCAATCCAATCCTCCTGCCCTTGCGCAAGGTACTGCCGCCACGCGGCCGCATCGACTTTGCTGGCATGCTGGTGGCGTTGCTCATCCAAACCCTCAAGGTGCTTGTACTCATCTTGCTGCTTGGTACGGGATTGAGCGTGTCTGGCCTGTTGTTGTTGGGTCTGGTAGAACTGCTGGCGCAGTTGCTCAATATCTACTTGCTGCTGATTCTGGCCCGCGCCGTGCTGAGTTTTGTCGGCGTGGATCGCCGCCATCCAGCCTTGCCGCTGCTGGCACAACTCAGCGAGCCGGTGCTGGGGCCCGTGCGTCGTCGGTTGCCACCGACGGGCGCATTTGATCTGTCGCCGATGCTGGTGATCCTGGCCATCCTGTTGGCGCGGCTGTTGATCATCGCGCCCCTGACCGATCTAGGTCGCGCGCTGTCCGTTGCTTGATCCCGTGAACAAGGCGCCTAGAGGAAACACAATGAACTGGTTTTGCCGAGTGCTGCCAATCGCGCTGCTCGAGCTGTTGCCTATGGGCAGCGCACTGGCGCAAGCAAGCGTCGAAGTCGGCGCTTACACCTTGCACGTCAATGCCATCAGCAGTCTCGATGTTTCGGTGGATGTTGCTCGCGCCAGCGGCATCACCCGCTCCGCCAGTCGCGGCCTACTGAATATTGCGATTCGCCGCCTGCAGGCCGATGGCAGCGATATCGCGACACCAGCAACGGTGACGGCCGACGCGATCAACCTTAGTGGTCAACGGCAAATTTTGAGTCTGCGCGAGGTTCGCGAAGGCGACGCCATCTACTATCTGGCCGAGCCGCGCGTCAGCGAAGGCGAAGCGTTGACCTTCGAAATCACCGCTCGCCCTGAAGGCGACGCGTCGGTCTTGCAGGCGCGCTTCAAGAAGACTTTTTTTGCCCCACTCCCACCATGACTCTCACCGCAGTGCGCCACGGCCAGGCCTCGTATGGTAGTGACGACTATGAC
>JBBQQV010000100.1:0-8742 GCA_038215505.1 Lysobacterales bacterium | reverse complement strand
AACGGTGGGAAAATCGTAGGGTGCGTCTCGGACGCACCGCATCATGCGGCGGCAATTGGTGCGTCCGATACGCACCCTACGCCGATGGCGCAGCCGGGAACTTCGCCAACGCCGGCATCCACCTTCCGCTGACCCGATTGGCGAGTTTCGGCCCCGACTTGTCGTGCGAGATCGAGGAAGCTTTCTTCGCGGCCTTGTGCGGCACTTGCCAGAGTTCGCGGGGGGAATAGAACGACAAGCCGCGCACAAACTCGGGAAAGCCGGTTTTGCAGTCCTCGGTGATCGGCTCGCGGTCCTGCCCGCGGGTGACGTAAAGCGGCGTCCACAGCCCGCCGACGGCATCCGATTGCAGGCACAGAAAGTAGGTTTCCGATTCGGCCGGCTGACCGTCACTGCTGAGGCAGGTCGCACCGTAGTTAAGCAGCTCGGCGGGATACATATTGAGTGCAAGGCCAGGGCCAAAGGCGAATGCCATGTGCAGTTCCAAGGGTGTCGGGACAAAGTTGTCGGTCGCCATCCTAGCCTGAGCGCGCTACAAGTCTTTGCGGAAGTGGCCTGGCAGCCTGTCTTCACGCAGCCAACTATCGCCTCGACCACCTGAGTCCGACAGGCTGCTAGGGCTGGTGTTTCTGGTGGGGCTGGTGGCGGTGCTGTTGGCCAGCATGTTCAAGGCACCGATCGGCCGGCTGCTGGCGAACAGCGGCTGGAACGAGACTCTGTCCCAAGGCAGCTATACCTGGCCGCTCTGGGCCGCGTTGTGGATCTGGGCGCGGTGGTGGTACTGGCGCTCATGCACCGCGACCTCAGGCGCAAGGCGGGTTTGGCCGCAGTTGCCAGCGGCTAGATTCTGCGGCTGCGGAACAGGCCTGGCTGCGGAACGACGGAATGCCGATCGCACTCTGGTCCGCCAAAGCGAAGTGCACTGCACAGCCGCGCGTGGGGCGTACGCTCGAGCCTGAACTCAGCCTAGAATTCCACAACCCTCCCACCCGGAAACGCTCATGGCCGGTTCCAGCCTGCTTGCTCTGCTCGACGACATTGCCACCATCCTCGATGACGTTGCCATCCTCACCAAGGTCGCAGCCAAGAAGACGGCCGGCGTGTTGGGTGACGATCTGGCGCTCAACGCCGAACAGGTGTCCGGTGTGCGCGCTGAGCGCGAGTTGCCGGTGGTCTGGGCGGTGGCCAAGGGCTCGACCATCAACAAGGCGATCCTGGTGCCGGCAGCGTTGGCGATCAGCGTGCTGTTGCCGTGGGCGATCATTCCGCTGCTGATGCTGGGTGGCGCGTTTCTCTGTTACGAGGGTGCCGAGAAGCTGCTGCACAAGTTTCTGCATAGCCGCGCAGCGCTTAAGCAAGAACACGTCGAGCTGGTCAAGGCCGTGGCCGACCCGGAGGTCGATCTGGTCGCGTTCGAACGCAAGAAAATCAAGGGCGCCATCCGTACCGACTTCATCCTCTCTGCCGAAATCATCGTCATCACCCTGGGCACTGTCGCGGCCAGCAGCTTTGCAACCAAGGTCGCGGTGCTGCTTGGAATCTCGGTGCTGATGACCGTCGGCGTCTACGGTCTGGTGGCTGGCATTGTGAAACTGGATGACGGTGGATTGCTGCTGACTCGCACGGTTGGCGACAGCGCTTGGGCACGCTTCCGCCGCGCCTGCGGTCGCGGCATCTTGCGTGCTGCACCCTGGCTGATGAAGTTCCTGTCGGTGGCCGGTACCACAGCCATGTTTCTGGTCGGCGGCGGCATTCTGGTGCATGGCGTACCGGCCCTTCACCACGCGGTGGAGCCCTACATTTCCGACGGCAGCTGGGGGGCGACCTTTTCGGAGATGGGTGCCAACGGCACGGTCGGATTGCTTGCCGGCGTGGTGCTGGTCGGCGTCATGACCACCATCAGCATGCTGCGTAAGCCGCCGATGGCTGCCGCGCACTGAGGGCAGCGCCATGATCGAACTGGTGGGCTTCGACGCCGACGACACGCTGTGGCATAGCGAGGGCTACTTCCAAGACGCCCACGCTGAGTTCGAGCGCATCGTCGGCACCTATGTCGACCTCGCCGAAGCCGGTCTGCACGAGCGTCTGCTGGCCACCGAGCAGCGCAACATCATGTTGTTTGGCTATGGCGCCAAGGGTATGACGCTGTCGATGATCGAGACCGCGATCGCGCTGACCACCGCGCGCATTTCCGCGAGTGACATCCATCGGCTGGTTGAACTCGGCAAATCGATCCTTACCCATCCGGTCGAGCTGATCGAAGGCATCCGCGCAGCGGTGGAGGCAGCGGCGGCGCGTTGGCCGCTGGTGCTGATCACTAAGGGCGACCTGTTTCATCAGGAGGCCAAGGTGCGGCAGTCGGGCATGGCCGACCTGTTCCAACGCATCGAGATCGTCTCTGAGAAGGACGCCGGCACCTACGCCCGTGTTCTGCGTGAGTGCGCGGTTGAAGGCGGGCGTTTCGCCATGGTTGGCAACTCATTGCGCTCCGATATTGCGCCGGTGCTGGCGGCCGGCGGCTTCGGCGTGCACATGCCGTATCGCGTGACCTGGAGACACGAACTGCAAGCCGAGGTGGCCACCGATCACCCGCGGCTGGCGACGGTCACCAGCGCCTTGGAGATTGCGGACGCACTCGAGGAACTCGCCCGCCGTTCAGCGGCCGTCGCCGCAGCCGCGTAAACTTCACGGTGGCGGAGTCGGCCAGACAGTCGCGGCATCGGCGTTCATGCAAGTGGGCAAAGGTGGCGAGGAAAGTCCGGGCTCCATAGGGCACGGTGCCAGGTAACGCCTGGGCGGCGCGAGCCGACGGAAAGTGCAACAGAAAGATACCGCCGATGGCTCGACGCTTCTTTGGAGGCACCGAGCACAGGCAAGGGTGAAATGGTGCGGTAAGAGCGCACCGCGAGTCCGGTAACGGACCGGCACGGCAAACCCCACCGGGAGCAAGACCAAATAGGGAGACGTTGCCGCGGCCCGCGGTGTCTCCGGGTAGGTTGCTTGAGCCCTGCGGTGACGCAGGGCCTAGAGGAATGACTGTCTTAGACAGAACCCGGCTTATCGGCCGACTCCGCCACTTTTTTATCGTCCGGCGCTTGCGGCGGCAGACGACACCCACGCCAACGCCTAAGCGCCGCTCTACGCGGCTTGGCTGCGATGGTTGCGGACCAAAGTCCGATCAATCGCGGCCGCAGTGGCAATGGCGGTGAGTACGGCGGCGGCTTGCAGCCACGGCAAGCCGGCGAAGTCGAACGCGAACTGACCCAGCACGCCGAGCAGTTGCGGCCCGGCAGTCAATCCGCCACCGATGCCGAGCGTGGCGAACAACATCGGCACCATCCGGCGTTCTGCCGGGCTCACGTCTTCCTCGGCGATACCGACGCGGGCCAGCACGCGTGCGCTGAAATCCGTGGCCAGGGCTGGCATGGGTGCCCAGCGGACGCCGGCGTAGATGTGCCGATACATCGTCACACTCGCCGGTTCATCGGCGTTGGCGGATGCCAGCGCTTGGTCTTGCAGACGTGCCTCGTGATCCTGCCAAGGGGTGTTCATGCGGCCACTCCTGCGTGGGCTTCCAGCGCCGCTCGCAAACGGGCGCGGGCGCGAAACAAATAGCTCTTTACGGTTCCGATGGGCAAGCCGGTGATCAGCGCTGCGTCTTCAACGGTTTGTTCTTGCAGGTGAAACAAAGTCAGCAGAGTGCGTTGAATCGCCGGCAGCTTTTCCATAGCGGCGGCGACATGGCCGAAAAGTTCGGCGTCGGCAATGCTGCCGGCTAAATCACAGTCGTCGCTGATGCGCTCAAGCACGTCATCGTCGACATCGTGAGGCTCCACCAGCGGAATCCGCTTGCGCTGCAAAAATCGCGTTGCCAACGAAAACGCAATCTGCCCTATCCATGTCGACAGCGAGCTCTCGGCACGGAACTGCGCCAGCTTGCGATGCACCATCAAGAAGGTCTCCTGTGCCAATTCATCGGCATCCGCCGGATTCTTCACCATTCGCACAATCAAGTGCCAGACCAGCCGCTGATGACGCTGCACCAGGCGCGCGAAGGCACCGGGCTGCCGGTTGATGACATCGGCGATGAGGGTTTGGTCGTCGTTCACGGGTTAGTTTGAGACGGTTGGCGGGAGTTTGGTTGCAGTCGATTTTTTAAAAGGCGGGGCTGGGGACTGGGGGCTGGAGGCTGGGGGCGCATCAGCGAGCAGAATCGTACGCCCCAGCCCTTGGATCCCAGCCCCCAGCCATGCTCTAAACGTCCTGCAACCGTCTTCCCAGCCACCGTCTCTCACCACCCAAGCCGACATTCCGTCTGCGACTAGGAGACCCGCTCATGAATTTCGAATTCCTCATTCCCATCACGCTGTTCGTTTGCATTGTGGTGGCCATCAAGATCGTTGTGGAATCGCGCTTCAAGCGCCGCTTGGCCGAGACCAACACCAGTGAAGATCTGATTCGCGCCATGCTCGCCGCCGACGAGCAGTCGCGGCGGGTGTCGGCCTTGAAGTGGGGCATCGTGCTGACCCTGGTCGGCGTCGCCTTCGGCATCATCGACCTCGTGAACCTGAGCTCCGATGCGCCGGCGACCTGGGGCCTGCTGATAGCCGCCGCCGGAGCGGGCATGCTGGGGTTTCATGCGATCAGCAATCGCAAATCGTAAATCCGTAACCCGCCTCGCCGTGCAAGGGATGTAATTGGAATGCTGCCCACGCTCACCGGGTCTGAGTTGTTGGTTGCCGAGGTTGGGCCGCAAACTGTGGTTCAATCTAGACCCATACGCAGCGCCCATTCGATAGTTTTAGCCCAGCTGATCCACACTGGCGTCGGAGATCGTCGGCAGCGCCAGATGAGGTGAAATTCGATGCTCGCTCTTTTCCGTGCCTGCTTGCTGACTTTTGCCTGCTGCGCGGCGCAGGCCAGCACAGTTAAAGATGCAGATACGCTGGTAAATCAATTCTTTGACGCAAGTGGTGCGCCGGGCCTGGCGGTTTCCGTAGGGTATGAGGGGCGCTTGATTTGGTCCAAGGGATACGGCTTTGCCGATCTCGAGCAGCAGGTTGCAGTCGTACCCGCGTTTACCTTGTTTCGCATCGGAAGCGTAGTCAAGCCGATGACGGCGCTTGCGCTAGTGACGCTGGTAGAACAAGGAAAAATTGACCTCGACGCAGATGTTCGGCGTTACGTACCGAGCTTCCCCAGCAAGTCGCACGTCATTACCTCGCGCCAGCTGGTGAGTCACCTCGGCGGCATCCGCCACTACTTGGGCGAGGAGGCCTATCTCCGTGAGCGCTACTCGAGCGTGGGCGAGGCCTTGAAGATTCTTCAGGCGGATCCGCTAATTGCGACACCGGGAGCTGCATGGAACTACTCGTCTTATGGATTCAACCTGCTCAGCGCAGCGATCGAGCACGCAGCGGATAAGTCATTTGTCGACTACGTGGCCACGGCGGTCTTCGCACCGCTTGGGATGACGCGCACCTTCCCGGACCATCTCGAAGCGATCCTGCCGGGTCGCGGCCGGTATTAGCTTCGTCGCGACGGAGCGCTCTTTAACGAGCCTGAGGTCGACAACAGCTACAAGTGGGCGAGCGGTGGATTTTTGTCCACGACTGACGATGTCGTTCGCTTCGGGATGGCCCATTTTGACGATCAACACGTCACGCGATTGCAGCGCGAACTGTTATGGACCGAACAGCGCACCAGCGCTGGTGAGCCCACCGGCTACGGCATTGGCTGGCGCGTCTTGGTGGACGCCGACGGCGTCACTTGGGTCGGTCATGGCGGCGGCTCGATTGGCGGCACCTCGCAGCTCTGGCTGTTTCCGCAAGATCAGCTGGTCATCGCCATGGCTAGCAACATGACCGAGCTCGATTATGCGGATGTGCTGCCCAGACTTCGCAAGCTGTTCGTTGCCGACGTCGAAAAGCGAGTGCCTACAGCAGGCGATTAGGCCGCACCTCCGCAAGCGGTTGTCGTGAGGCTAAAGCACCGTGCACGTGAGCGTCACAGCCTGAAGTCATGGATTGACCCAAGGAGGACACGGCGCTTGATTGCTGCGCTGCAACATCTTTCGCCGTGCCGGTTGATCGGCCGCGCGCCTGCCATCCATTTCTTACGATTCTGTTAGCAATATTGGCTAAGTGAATGTATTTCCCCGAGTTTGTCAGTCACATCGAGGTTTGTTCGGAAAACCCAAGCACAGCAATAGTTTAGCTTCGGTTTACAAAGTTTCGCTTTTCCTTGACACACCTAGTTGCCCTGCCTAATGTGGGTGGACGTAGGAAATTAGGGGAAATAGTGGTTCCCCGTGGTTATGAACTTCCAAGGCGAGACCGCAATCACGATTGACGACAAGGGCCGGTTGGCGGTGCCCACCGCTCACCGCGAAGCCGTCGTGCGCGAGTGTGCGGGTCGTCTGGTGGTGGCTTACAACCCCTATGAGCAAGGTTGCCTGTGGCTGTATCCGGTCGCTGAGTGGGAGCGGGTGCGCGACCAGGTGAACGCGTTGCCGAATGCCAAGCGGGTGCATCGCGCGCTGCAATTGAAGCTGGTCGGCGCTGCCACCTTTGTCGAATTGGATGGCAATGGTCGCTTGCTGCTGCCAGCCAGCCATCGCAATGCGACTGGCATCGACAAGAAAGCGGTGTTGTTGGGGATGGGTAGCAAATTCGAACTGTGGAGCGAGCAGGCGCACCTGGCTCAGATTCGCCAGACCATCGGCGAAGACGAGGTCAGCGACGACATGCTCGATCTCAGGCTTTAGCGGGATGGTCGGGACGCCTGTGGCAGAGGTGCCCACCCACATCCCCGTGCTGTTTGCGCAGGTCATGGACGGGCTGCGGGTGAGGGCGGATGGAAGGTATTTGGATGGCACATTTGGCCGCGGCGGACATGCGCGTGGCGTGCTTGCTCAGCTTGGCCCAACGGGTCAGCTGCTGGTGATGGACAAGGATCCCGAGGCGATGGCGCAGGCACAGCTTCTGCAAGCGGAGGACGCGCGCGTCAGCGTGCGCCGCAGCAGCTTCGCTGAGTTGCGGCAGTGGGACGCGGTGGGCGATGGGCTGGATGGCGTGCTGTTGGACTTGGGCGTGTCGTCTCCGCAACTCGATCAGCCTGCGCGTGGCTTCAGCTTTCAAGCCGATGGCCCGCTCGATATGCGCATGGATCCCGATAGTGGCGAGTCGGTTGCCGACTGGCTCGCGCATGCAGATGAAGTCGAGATCGCGGATGTGTTGTGGACCTACGGTGAGGAAAAGCTGAGTCGACGGATTGCCCGCGCCATTGTCGCGCGGCGGGCGGAGTCACCCTTGCAACGTACGTCGGAGTTGGCGGCGCTCATCGAGGCGACGATTGGTCGTCGCGAGCCGGGCAAGAATCCGGCGACGCGCAGCTTTCAAGCGCTGCGCATTTTCATCAATCGAGAGCTTGCCGATCTGGATGCTGGGCTGTTGGCGGCACATGCTGCGCTCAAGCCAAGCGGCCGCTTGGCGGTCATCAGCTTTCACAGTCTGGAAGATCGCGCGGTCAAGCGTTTTATCACCGCGCGCTCGCGGCCGGCGCCGGGCAATCGGCGCTTGCCGGCATTGCCGAGCGAAGCTCCCAGCCTGCGCGAGATCGGCGGCGCCATGAAGGCGGATTCGGCGGAACTGGTGCGCAATCCGCGGGCACGCAGTGCTGTGTTGCGAGTGGCAGAGCGGCTGCCATGAGTTTGCGCGTGTTCGGATTCTTGCTGCTTCTGCTGGCCGTAGTGGGCAGTGGCGTGGGCGTGGTGTACGCCCGCCATGAACATCGGCAGCAATTTGTTGCGCTGACTGAATTGGAACGGGAGCGCGACGAACTGAATATCGAGTTTGGTCGTCTGCAACTCGAGCAAGCCACGTGGGCAGCGACCAGCCGTATCGAGCAAGTGGCGCGCAGCACGCTGGGCATGAAGTACCCCGAGGCCAGTGAACTGCAGGTCATCCAGCCATGAGGCAGACGCCAGTTGCCAAGCGCAACAACGCGCACTTTCGCTCACCGTGGCTGGACACGCGGCGGCGCTTGTTGATCGTCGTTGGGGTGCTTTGCCTGTCCACGGTCGCCTTGGTCGTGCGCGCAGTGGACTTGCAGCTGATCGACAAGGACTTCTACCAGCAGCAAGGCGACGCGCGTTTCCTGCGCGAAGTGCCAATCGCTACTTCGCGCGGGATGATCACTGATCGTTTGGGTGAGCCGCTGGCCGTATCCACACCGGTGGTGTCGATCTGGGCAAATCCGCAGGAGTTGCTGCTGCATCCAGAAAAACTGCCCAAGCTGGCCGAAGCCCTGGGCACTGGTCTCGAGTTGCTGTCGCAGCGGCTGGCGCAGCGCGCCGACAAGGAATTCGTCTATCTGCGTCGGCACCTGAATCCCGATGAAGCCGATCTGATCATGGCGTTGGGCGTGCCCGGTGTCGCCGCGCAACGTGAATACCGGCGCTTCTACCCCACTGGCGACGTGATGTCGCATGTGCTCGGATTTACTAACATCGATGATCGCGGCCAAGAGGGTCTGGAGCTTGCGTTTGACGAGTGGCTGACCGGAAAACCAGGCGCAAAGAAGGTCATTCGTGATCGTCGCGGTCGCATCGTCGAGAACGTCGATCTGATCCGCGCTGCCGAGCCGGGTCGCGACTTGACCTTGTCGATCGACCGCCGTGTCCAGTACCTCGCCTACCGGGAACTGAAAACCGCCCTGCTCGAGCACAGTGCGACCAGCGGC
>JBBQQV010000099.1:0-8806 GCA_038215505.1 Lysobacterales bacterium | reverse complement strand
GCTACAAGACTACTTACTCAAGACCGGAATCACGAAGGGATGGAGAAGCCCTGTATTCCAAGACACGCTCAACCTCTAATATTGGAAGGAGATCTGCAGTAGGAACCACTTCTGGGAATACCAGAAGATCAACAGAAGTTAACAGGACCCAGTCCAGAACAAACTCTTCTGCCGGCCAGAGCAACGGAACATCACGAAGATCAACAAACACAGTTATGACTGACAGAACCAATCGATCTACCGGACAAAGTGTTAGCACATCCCGCAGGATTTTTTGCTGACGGCGTTGCTTTATTGAACCGGGATTCGGGATTCGTAGCAGCCTGCAATTCCGAGCGTGCCGCTCTGACCAGAGCCCTGCTCTGCGACCCAGCTTTCAAAGTTGCAAGCCTCCAATTTGCCTTACGCTGCTCTATCGAATCCCGAATCCCGAATCCCGAATCCCGACACTTAAACCATGAAATTCAAACTCGAACTTACCGTTGGCGCTTTCATCGTGATGGGCTTTGTGTGCGCCTTTGTATTGGCCTTTGCATCGACCAACTCCGCCGATCGAGTGGGTGGCGGCACGTACGAAGTGGTGGCTCGGTTTGCCAACACTGGCGAGTTGAAGGCTCGCGCACCCGTCAAGATTGCCGGGGTAAGAGTCGGCGAGGTGGCGACCCTGGTGCTCGACCCAGAGCGTTACGAGGCAGTGGCTACCTTGCGATTGTCTGCCAACGCCGGCGAGCTGCCGATGGACACCTCGGCCGGCATCTTCACTTCGGGGCTGCTCGGCGAGCGTTACGTGGGTCTGACGCCGGGTGGCGATCCGGAGTCGCTCAAGGATGGCGACGAGATCATGCTGACCCAATCAGCGGTGGTGCTTGAGCAGTTGATCGGCAAATACATGTTCGGCAATGCCGAGGGCGACAAAGCCGCACCCGCGACGCCCTGATTTCGTTCTCAATTACCCCTTTGTTCAGCGATCTCGGAAAGAAGATCCTGTTGTCTGCTTTTGATTTGGAGTGTTCGATATGAGTATTCGTTTTTTGAGTGTCTTGCTTCTGACTTTGCTGGTGAGCACGGCGGCTGCACAAACGCCTGCCGTCGCCGCACCAACGGCGGTGAAATCACCCAGTCAGATCGTACTGACGCGTTCCAAAGCCGTGGTCGACACACTGGTCGCCAACCGTGAGGAGTTTCGCGCTGACAAGAGCAAGCTCAATGCTTTCGTGCTTGCCGAGCTCGACACCATTTTCGACCGGGACTATTCAGCGCGGTTGGTGCTGGCACGGCATTCGCGTAGCGCCAGTGATGCGCAAATCGCGGCTTTCGCCAGCGCACTGACCAATAACCTGTTGCAGCGCTACGGCGCTGCAATGCTGGAAGTCACCGGTGCCTTGGATGTACGGATTCGTTCCGAAACGCCTCTGCGTGACGGCAAGTTGATGCGGGTCAATTCCGAGATCGTGCGACCGGGCGGCGCGCCGGTGCCCATCGACTACCTGTTTCGCGACACCGGCAATGGCTGGAAGGCGTTCGACGTGATCATCGAAGGCGTTTCCTATGTGCAAACCTATCGCACTCAGTTTGACGCCTTGTTGCGCACTGAAAGCCTAGAGGCGGTGACCAAGCGGCTGGCCGAGGGCTCGCTCAGTGCCGGCGAATAGTGCAACCAATAGTCACACCACGCTGGCGCTGACGGGGGCGCTGGATGTCTCCAGCGTGGCGGCCCTGTGGCCGTCACTGCGTGACCGTGTGAGTGGCATCGCGCAGATTGACTTGGCCGGCGTGACTGCGTTGGATTCTTCAGGTGTCGCTCTTGTGCGTTGCCTGCAAGCGGCCGCGCAAGCGACTGGCGCGCGCCCGTTGGTGATCAATGCACCGCCCAGGTTTGCCCAGATCGGCCTTGCTCATCGCGTCGACGCTGACGGAAACTAATGGCTATGCGCTATCTCATACCCTCCGTGATCCTTTGCGCATCGCTTGCGTTGTCAGCGAATTCGCAGGCTCAACAGCCCAGCGACAGCAACGTTGACCCAACCACTCAGCAGCCCATCTCGGCAGTGCCCGCAGGCGCTGAGCCCCAAGTCGCTAAGCCCCAAGTCGCTGAGCCTCAAGTCGCTGAGCGCCAAGTCGCTGAGCCAGCCGACGCCATCGCCCGACTGCCGGCCATGGGATTCGAAGCGGATGCAGTGCCGCCGCCTGCAGGTGAGCCCCTTGATGCGTTGCATGGCACGGGGGCAGAAATCGATCCGTGGGAACGCCTCAACCGACCCATATTCAAATTCAATTCCACCATTGATCGCATCATTCTGCGTCCGGCGGCGGTGGTCTATTCGCGCGTCACACCTAAACTCGCGCAGCGCGGGGTCGGCAACTTCTTCACCAATTTGCAGCAGCCGATCACTTCGCTGAACCTGCTTCTGCAAGGTCATCCGGTGAAGTTTGCCGGCTCGCTGGGGCGTTTCGTGCTGAACTCGACACTGGGCGTGGCTGGCATTTTTGATCCGGCCACAGAAGCCGGAATTCCTGCCTACGATCAAGACTTCGGTCAAACCCTGTATCGCTGGGGCTGGAAGCGCTCCCGCTACGTGATGCTGCCGCTGTTTGGGCCGGCCACCATCCGCGATGGTGTCGGCAAAGGCATCAACACCACGGTCAGTCCAATCACCCGTTTTGCCGACGAGTACGGTGCCGAATACAGCTTGTTGTACGGCGTTAGCGCGCGTGCCCGCGGCTTGTCCGCCGACGCGTTCCTGCGCGGTGGTGGCGATGAGTACCTGCTGATGCGGGAGGCCTTTCTGCAGTATCGACGCTGCCAGTTGATCGACTGCTCGGAAGAGTTGCCCGATTACCTGCTCCCCGATTTCGAGTTCGAATTGCCCGACGTGGATGCGATGCGTTTGCGCAACTAGCGGCTAGTTTTCTGCCTCCCGCGCACCGGATCTGGTGCTGTTAGCTGAACGGTGTTCTGTCGATAGCGACCGCAAAGTAGCGAACCTGAACGCTACCCGTTGACAGTCGGCTAACGGTCTAGGGGTATGATCTGCGGTTTGGTCCGCACCACCGATAGGCGTGCGGCGCTCGAATCACGCTTTGGAGGAAGTGCGAATGAAGAACACCTTGCAGCGGCTAGCCGTCGCGATTGGCTTGGCGGCGGCCGGCATGAGCATGGCGGCAACGCCCGATCACGTTGCGCCTTTTGATTTGCGCGCAGCCGAGTTGCAGCCGCAGATCTGGCGAGTCGATGGCGGTGACCTTCGTCTTCGTTTTAACGACAGCTTTCTCGATTTGTTCGGCGTCACTGTTGAAAGCACTGCGGCGGTCAAGGATTCCCGCAATCCGGCTTACGCCATCTTTCCACTTCTGGTCAGTGAAGGCTTGAGTTTCAATGCGCCCGATGGCGGCTTCGACCGTTTCGTGGGCGGCAAACTGCAAGTGCGCGGTGGGTTTGTGTTGCGGTTGGCAGATGGCAGTGCGCTCGACTTGCGGAATGCGGTGATTCGTCCCAGCTCCGACAACCCGATGCATTTGGAACTGATCGGTGCTGACGGCCAAGCTTGGGTCTACGTTACGCACTTGATGTACGAGTTCGTCCGCGAAGGCCGCGGCTTCCACGTGGCTACTTCCGACTTGCGGGCAATGCCGCGTTTGGCCAAGCGCGTCGGTTCTGACGCGCTTGCCGACGCCTATATCGGCGAGCTGCAGTTTGATGCGCAGGTGCAGCATCGCAGCCGCGAAACTAATGCCAGACCCAAGGGCAACGTCCCAAAATTCCACGGTACGCCGCATCCGAACGGCGGAATCTATGAAGCCGACGTCACCATGGAAAATTATTCGATGTCGTTCAGCCGCTGTCGGCGCAGCACCGGCGTCAACGGCTGTGATGGCGCGGGCACCGACGATGGTGAAGTAGTTTTCACCCCCAGCGCCACGCTGCGCAACTCCAATACCGACCGCACTGCCGATGTTCCCTGGTACGAGAAATTCACCGGAGGCACCAATCCGTATGGGTATCCCTATCCGAATGCCGACCAACACCCGTATTTGATCTGGAACCTGTACCGGATCGTCGACGACCAGCTAGAGCAGATTGGTGCGTCCGGGCTCAAGCATGCGTGGTTGACGACCAATTCGGGATGCACCGCAGGAGCGTTCACCGGCAACGGGCATATTCTTGGGCTCGGCTGCGGTGACACTTATGGTACCGGCAACAACGATGACCCCACCGATCTCGGCCCGCGCGTCGAGCTTCTCCCTGCTCGGGGTATGTGGGGCCGCTGTGGCTCAGTGTTTGACCCCGGCTGCGTCGGCTCCAACACCAACCTGAATCCGAATGGCGATTACGGCAGTCGGATGATTGTTCGCGAGTCGCAAATGCTGGTGCCGGGATCAACGTTTTTCTCGGAGACGTGGTACGTCGTGCAAGACGACGTCAATATCTACAACACGATGGGCCGCCGAACGATCGTGCCGGCACCCGGCGGTGGTGGATGGACGCCTGGCTCGCAAGGAACCTTCGCTCGCGCTCCCGTTATCAATGCGTGGGTCGACCCGATTGCCAATCCGACCCGCAATGTCGAACTGCTGACCGACCTCGGGCGCGCGCGCTTGGCGGTCAAGGTGAAGACGCTGGCAACGTGTCCGGTTGAATCAGGCTTCTTGGGCACCTGTTATCGCTACGACTACGTGGTCAACAATTTTGACTTCGCCGCATCGCCCACCTCAGGCACGCAGCCCAACTTCCAAGTGTCTGCGGCCAAAGGGTTTGAGCAATTCCGTATCAACCTGCTACCCAGTACCAACAAATTTTTCCCGGCGGATGCTCACTTCGCTGACACCGACACCAATCTGGGCAACAACTGGCAAGTCAATCCGAGCGACCTGTCCATCGAGTGGATGGCACCGGAAACGAACACGCTCGACTGGGGCAAGTTGTATCGCTTCAGTTTTGTCAGCAACTCGCCGCCAGGCAATCAGCTGCTAACCGTTGAACTACGCCAGTTCTATGCGCCAGGAGGAGCAATCGTGAGCCATTCGCTCAACATCGTCGGCCCCGCCGGTTTCAGTAACGGAATCATGAAGAATGGTTTCGAGGCGCTTTGAGTGATGTTCGGCAGCCCCACGCGCGTACTTCTCGCGGGGCTGCTCGTCCTGCTGACGAGTCTGTCTGCAGGCTCGGCTCTGGCCGATGTCTCCGGTCGCATTGTTGACGACATCAACAGCGCCCCGCTCGCGGGCGCGCTGGTCAGCGTCAGGGCGAGGCCCGATATCGCGCCGGTGCGCTCGGCGGCCGACGGCAGCTTTGTGCTGCCGCTGGCCAAACCAGGTGTGTTTGAGATTGCGGCTGCGGTTGACTTTGATCCCGCCGCCGCCAACGCCTACTTCACCGATACCCAGCAAGTATTCGATGGCCTGACCAACATCGAGATCAGGCTCTCGCGCTTGCCCGCGGCTGACAACCCGGACTATCAGCCGCCGGCAGCCAATCAGTCGTGCATCGGCTGCCACTTTCAGTATTACCAGGAATGGACCGGCGCACGTCACGCGGGCGCGGCCAATAATTTTTGGGTGCGCGACCTGTATTCCGGCGATGGCAGTCCCGGCGGTGCCGCTGGCTACGTGTTTCGCGACACTCATGCGGCAGACAACAGCGGCCTTTGCGCCACCTGTCACGCCCCGCTGGAGGACGTGTTCACGCCCGGCGAGCTGAATTTTGATGACGTAGTGACGCCCGCTGGTCGCGATGGGGTGACGTGTCTTGCCTGCCATCAAATCAGTCACGTCAACGACAACGTCGATGCGCTGCATCACCTCGGCAATGCCACCTATCGTTTTCCGCAAGCGGACGCGCAAACCTCGTTTCACGTGTTTGGCGCACTGCCCGACACTGATCGCATTCCGATGCAGAACGTGTATCAACCGCAGTTCAAGGAATCGCAGTTCTGCGCCAGCTGCCACGAGTACAAAAATCCGACCACCGGCGCGCCGGGTCAGGCCACCTACTCCGAATGGTTGGCGTCTCCTTACGCGATTCCTGGCCCCGAGTTTCGTTCCTGTCAGGACTGCCACATGCCTTCGCGTGGCGACACCGGCAGCATCGGCAGTGGCGGGCCAGAGCGCCCCGCCAGCCAGCGTCACAGCCACGCCTTTGTCGGGGCCACGGCCGAGACGCTGAGCGCCAACATCGATCTGCGTACCGTCCTGGCTCGTGAGGGTCAGACGCTGCGGGTCGATGCGGAAGTAGAGAATCGCGCAGGCCACGCGTTTCCCAGCGGCATTTCGATTCGCAACGCCGTCTTGCATGTCGAAGCGAGGATTGGCGGCGTGCGGCTGCAGCAGACTGGCGGCCCGACCATACCGTTCTGGGGCAGCGATGACGTGCCTGGCGTGCAAGCGGGTGATGTCGCCGGTCGCCCCGGACGCGGTTACGCCAAACTGTTAGCGGGGCGCATCAACGGCAGCGGTGCGGTGGTTTCGCCGGTGCTGTTCATCGATGCGGAGAGCGCGACCGACACCTTGATCCCGTCCGCTGCCATCGACATCAGCCAGTATCGTTTCGCGGTGCCGCCGGGAACGCCGGAGAGCGCGGTGGTGACGATGGACGTGCGCCTGCTGTACCGCCGTGCATGGCGGGCGCTTGCCGTCACCAAGGGCTGGACCCAGACACCGGGCGGCATGCCGGTGGAAATCCAGGTGCAACAGCGCCAGCAAAGTCAGACCTTGGCCAGCTTGGGCCCGCCCGGGCCGAGTCCGCCGCCGGCGGCAGCACCGCCCATCGCAATTCCCTTGGGCGAGCATCTGCCGCTCTGGTTGGCATTAGCTGTATTGCTGGGATTGTTGGCCTCGCGCGGCTACTTGCGACGGCCTTAGGATTGGCGCACTCCGGCGCGCGCCGGAATGAGGAGTCGCTTCGACGGCGTGCAGCAATTCCAAACTCTGGTTGCGGCGCGCAATTTCCAAGCGAGGCGTTTCGCCCAACCTAAGGGATGACGGCAGCACCCTCCGCCCGCTAACCTCGCCTGATGGATCATCCTCGCCCACGCTTGAATACGCATCTGCAGCAACGCATCCGGGCGCTGCTCCCGCCAGCCGCGTGGGCGCGTGCAGACGCGTATTGGCGACTCGTGCGTGGCGACCGTCCGATTGGTTGGATGCTGCTGTTGTGGCCGACCTGGTGGGGCCTGTGGCTGGCTGCGGAAGGGCTGCCGCCGCTCTCGATTCTGCTCATCTTTACGGCGGGCGTCTGGCTGATGCGCGCGGCCGGTTGCATCATCAATGACTTCGCTGACCGCTGGCTGGATCCACATGTCGAGCGCACCCGTGCGCGGCCGCTGGCAAGCGGTGAAGTGGGTGCGCGCGAGGCCCTGCTGCTGTTCGTGGTCCTGTGTGCTATCGCGTTCGCTCTGGTCTTGCTGTGTAACTGGTTGACCGTGCAGCTCAGCGTGGTCGGCGTGCTGTTGGCCGCCAGCTACCCGTATCTGAAGCGCTACACCTGGTTTCCGCAGGTGTACTTGGGCATTGCGTTCGGCTGGGCAATTCCGATGGCGTTTGCCGCGGTGCAAGGCGCGGTGCCGGAATTGGCCTGGCTGACGTTTGTCGCCACGGTGCTGTGGGCGACGGCCTACGACACCTGGTACGCGATGGTGGATCGCGATGACGACATCCGCATGGGCGCGCGCTCGACCGCCATTCTGTTTGCTGAACTGGACCTCGTGATGCAAGCGGTGCTGTACAGCAGCGTGTTGGTCGCACTGGGTTTGCTCGGATTGCGCGCGGAACTGGCTTCAATCTACTTCATCGCCTTGGGCGCGGTGGCTGGGTTGATTGGATGGCAGTTCTGGCTGGCGCGCACGCGCTCCCGCGAGGGCTGTTTCGCCGCCTTTCGCAACAATCATTGGGTGGGCATGCTGGTGTTCTTCGGTATTGCCCTGGGCTATGCGTGGCGCTGAGCTTGCTCGTCGCGCTTCCGCACACGGTCAGCCGCGCGCCACCCGCGCTGCGGCCAGCACGCGTACTTCGCGGGCACCGGCTTGCAAGAGGGTACGCGCGGCCTCGGCGACCGTGGTGCCGGTGGTGATGACGTCGTCCATCAGCAATACGCAGTGATCTTTCACCTGCGCTGGATCGGCGTTGAAGGCACGCCGCAGGTTGCGCCGGCGACTGGGTGCATCCAGTCCGGTCTGTGCGAGCGTCGGTCGGTGCCGAATCAGGGCGGTCAGTGTCAGCGGGATCGCTGTTCCCGCCACTAGCGGTCGCAACAGTTCCAGCGCCTGGTTGTAGCCACGCTCGCGCAATCGCGTGCGATGCAGTGGGATCGGTACCGCCAAAGTCACGCCTGCCAGTAGCGCTGAGATGCCTTCATGCTGCTGCATCAATTCAACCAAAGCGCGACCGGCTGCCAACTGCTGTGCAAACTTGAGTTGGGTGACCAAGCGGTCGACCGGTTCGGCATAGCGCAGCGGTGCAACGCCCTGTGATTGCGGCGGCGCTCGGCGCACGCAGCGACCGCACATCGGTGCAGCGGCTGGCAGCGGCAGCGCGCAACGCGGGCAGGCACAGCGATTCCAAGGCAATGCGGCACGACACTCCGCACACAGCGGCCCGCAGGTACTTGCCTCGGCGCAGGCCAGACACGCCTCCGGTAGCAATCCCGACAATGTCCTGCCTAGCCAACCTTTGGTCAACGTGTCGCCGTCCCTTCATGCCGACGAACCGCAGCCTAGCAGCCTGTGCTGCGGCAAATCCCAATGCCGCAGGTTCGAGTGAAAGAACGATTCGATTCAGGTGGTCGACGCGTCGCCCAGCTACCCTAGCCGTA
>JBBQQV010000098.1:0-8818 GCA_038215505.1 Lysobacterales bacterium | reverse complement strand
CACTGGGGCATGCAGGCGCGATTGCCGAAAGCGCTGGAAGGCGTTGATCTCGCCCTGACGATTCAAGTCATCGGCTTGCCTGAGCGCGGTGAACGTCAGCAGCGCTTTGCCGCCATCGTCGATACGCCGCCCGCCGAGGCGCCGGAAATGGCTGGCGCGCGGGTTCGATTGTCGTGGTTCAACGAATCCGCCGACGATCTGCGCCCGGGGCAGCGTTGGCAAGTCACAGCGCGGATGAAGCGGCCACGCGGCACGCTCAATCCAGGTGGTTTCGATTACGAACGCTTTGCACTCGAAAACGCCATCGTCGCCACCGGCTACCTGCGCGATGTGCCAGCGCCATTGCGCTTACAGAATGAAGCCGGTGTCGATGCCCTTCGCATGCGTATTTCGGCACAGATGGCGGCGATCATTGACGATCCGGCCGTGCGATTCCTGCGTGGCTTGGCGGTCGGCGATTTGCGTGCCTTGAGCGGCCCTGACTGGGAGCGGCTGCGCGCGACCGGGCTCACTCATTTGCTGGCCATTTCCGGCTTGCACATCGGCTTGCTGGCGGGGCTGGGCGCGTTGCTTGCGCGCCTCCTCTACTGGTTCTGGCCGGCGTTGGGCTTGCGCTTGCCGCGGCCGCAGGGCATGGCCTTGCTCGCCCTGCCTTTTGCGACGGCTTATTCGGCCTTGGCTGGATTCGGATTGCCTGCGGTGCGCACCCTGCTGATGATTGCCTGCGTATTGCTGGCCGTGCTTTGGCGTCGCGCTTTGTTGCCAAGTCAAGGCTTGGCGCTGGCCGCCATCGCAGCAGTGACCGTCGATCCGCTGGCCCTGCTTGGCCCCAGTTTCTGGCTGTCTTTTCTGGGTGTCGCCTGGCTGATTATGTGCATGCCGCGCTCGATCGCCGAGACCGGTTGGGCGAGTGGCTTGCTGCGGGCGCAACTGGTAATGAGTCTGGGCTTGCTGCCGCTCAGCGTGTGGTTTTTTGGACAGGTCTCGCTGGCTGGCGTGCTCGCAAATCTGTTGGCGGTGCCGCTGGTGACCTTGCTGGTAGTCCCCTTGACCCTGCTGGGTGTGGCGTTCTTGCCCTGGCCCCCGCTGGCCGCCGCGCTGCTGGGTGCTGCCGCGTGGTTGATGGACGGACTGTGGTGGGCGGCAGGGTGGTTGCAAACCTTGCCTTGGGCGCAGGTGTTCTTGTCCGAACCAAGCCTGTGGGCGGTGCTGCTGGCATTGTTGGGCAGCGTCTGCTTGCTGCTGCCGCGCGGTGTCCCCGGCAAACCGCTGGCCGTTTTGTTGCTGTTGCCCTTGCTGTTTCCGATGCAGCCGCGGCTGGCTGCCGGCGAGTTGTCGGTGACTGTGATCGATGTCGGCCAAGGGCTCTCGGTATTGCTTCGAACCCGTCATCACGCATTGCTGTACGACGCAGGCCCAGCGTTTACCGGAGGCTTGGATCTGGGTGAAGCCGCAGTGGTGCCGGCGTTGCGTGCACTCGGAGTGCGTCGCTTGGACGCCATGATGATCAGTCATGCGGACAACGATCATGCTGGCGGGGCCGGTGCGGTCAACCGCGCATTCGCGCCGGGCTTGCTGCTCAGCGGAGAACCCAAGCAAGTTGAAGGCGCAGCAACCTGCGCGGGATTGGCTGATTGGGTGTGGGACGAGGTGCGTTTCTCGCTGCTGCATCCACCTGAGAATTTCCCTGAGTTGGGCAACGATTCGTCGTGTGTATTGAGGGTGCAAGCAGTGGGTGGCAGCGCGCTACTGCCTGGTGACATCAACCAGATCATCGAGACGCGCCTGCTTAGAGAGCAAGCCAAGCCACTGGCTTCGACCCTGTTGGTGGTACCGCACCACGGCAGTTCCGGTTCATCGAGCAAGCAGTTTGTGGAGGCGGTGTCAGCGCAATTCGTGTTGATTGCGAGCGGGCATCGCAATCGATTCGGGCATCCGCGCGCGGATGTCATCGACCGCTATCTAGCCACCGACGCGGCGATCATGGGTACGGTTGAGAGCGGTGCGATCAATGTCCTGATTCGACGTGATGGGGAGGTCGAGTTCGCCCATCGGCGGAGCACCCATCGACGCTATTGGCACGAAATCGAAGATGCCAATCCTAGCCTGCACACTTCGCCCTGATTTGTCCGCCACGGCCGTGCGCAACCGCGACTGGCGTCACCCACAACCGTGGTCACGGTAAGATGCGGCAGCTTTTTGCCAGCGGCGCCGCGCCGCATTGGGAGTGCATCGCGTGTGGGAGCTGATCAAGGCAGGTGGCTGGACAATGTGGCCGATCATGGCCTGCGCGGCGCTCGCTGCAGCAATCGTCCTGGAGCGCTTCTGGACCTTGCGTCGACGCGAAGTGATTCCGCCGACGCTGGGTCCCGAGGTGCGCGATTGGGCTAATCAGCATCGACTTGAGCCCGCCCATCTGGACGCCCTGCGGCAGAATTCGCCGCTTGGCGAACTGCTTGCCGCCGCTTTGGAAATGCGCCACAAGCCACGTGAGCAGATCAAGGAGCGGGTCGAAGACATCGGTCGCCACGTGACTCATGAGTTGGAACGCTTTCTCAATACGCTGGGCACGATTGCCGGCATCTCGCCCTTGCTGGGACTGTTGGGCACCGTATTCGGAATGATCCGCATGTTTCTCGGCATTCTTGAAACCGGTGTGGGTCATGCCAGCCGCTTGGCAGGTGGTATCGGCGAGGCGCTGATCAGTACCGCAGGCGGGCTGTGCGTGGCGATTCCGGCATTGATG
This sequence comes from Lysobacterales bacterium, assembly GCA_038215505.1. Taxonomy (GTDB): domain Bacteria; phylum Pseudomonadota; class Gammaproteobacteria; order Xanthomonadales; family Xanthomonadaceae; genus JANNWF01. The sequence continues at coordinate 6,072 of JBBQQV010000098.1, read as the reverse complement.
TTTCATCGTTATTTCCGCGGGCTGGTGTCCGAGTTGGTGGTTGAAATGGAGAAGCAGGCGATTGCGCTGCTGGACACCTTGGAAGCCGGCTCACCGCGGGCACCGGTCGCCCGCGGGCGTCGTGCGGGCAAGTGAGCGAAGCGCTCATGAGCTTTTGCGGATGAGCCTGCCCCCACTGAGCGTCTGCCGATGAACTTCGGCAGCGGACGGCCCAAAGACGAGGTCGAGATCAATCTCACATCGCTGATCGACGTGGTGTTTTGTCTGATCATTTTTTTCGTCGTCACCACCACCTTTGACCAGCGCAGCGCGATCAAATTGCAGTTGCCAGAAGCCAGCGGCGTCGCCACCGAAGCCGGCGAGCCCTTGATTGTGATCATCGATGCCGAGGGTCGTTACTTCATCGGCGGCAATGAAGTGCTGCAGAAAGACGGGCCGGCATTGCGTCAAGCCATTCTGGCGGTGGCCGGCGCGAGCACTGATTCTGCCAATGCGAGTCGCGGCGTCAGCTTGCGCGCCGATGCGCGCACACCGCATCAATCGGTGGTGACCGCGCTCGATGTGCTGGGCCAGCTTGGCTACGAAAAAGTGTCTATCGCCACGGTGGGCAGCACTCCGCCGTGAACGCGCCGGTGGCGGGGACCAGGCCGACAACGTGGTCGACTTATGGGCGGCTGTTGGGTTATGCCAAAGCGTACTGGCCGCTGCTGACCTTGGCCGTCTTTGGCATGGTGATCGAGGCCGCGGCCGGCACCGCATTCGTTTCGCTGATGGAGCCGTTGATCAACGACGGCTTTATCGAACGCGATCCGGAGGCAGCGCTGCTGTTTCCGCTGATCATCGTCAGCCTGTTTTTGGCCCGTGGCTTGGCCACGTTTGCCACCGATTACGGCATGGCTCGCGCCGGCCGCAGCGTGGTTCGTGATCTGCGGCTGGCCTTGCTGGGCAAGTACCTGCGGCTGCCGACCACGCGCCTGGATGCCGAGCCAGTGCCCGTGCTGGTCTCGCGATTGAGTTACGACACCGAGCAAGTCGCGCAAGCCAGCAGCGACGCGATCAAGATCATCGTGACTGACAGTCTGCTCATCATCGGTCTGATCGGGGTGATGCTGTGGCACAGCCCCAAACTGACCCTGATCATGTTTGTTATCGGTCCGCTGATCGGCGGCATCGTTACGGTAGTGGGCAAACGCTATCGCAAGCTCAACACGACCATTCAGGATCGCGTCGGGCAAATGACCCACGGTGCCGAGCAGGCCTTGGCCGCGCAGCAAGAAGTAAAGGTATACGGCGCGCAAGCCGCCGAGTTGCAGCGCTATGGCCGATTGGCCAGCGGCCTGTTGCGCTTGCAGGTCAAGGTCGAGTCGACGCGTGCGCTGTCATCCTCAGCGGTGCAACTGCTGGCGGCGGTGGCGTTGGCGGTGATCGTGTTCGTCGCCGGGCGCGAAGCGGCCGCAGCGCGCTTGGATGCCGGCCAGTTCGTCTCGCTGATGACCGCGATGATGGCCTTGTTGCCGTCGCTCAAACGCATCACCACCGTGCAGGCGCAGATATCGCGTGGTCTGGCTGCAGCCCAGCACATTTTTTCAGTGTTGGATCTCGCCGACGAGTCCGACATCGGTACGCGTCCGCTTGGGCGTGCGCGCGGCGAGTTGCGGTTTGTCGATGTCAGCCTGAGCTATCCCGATCAGTTGCAGCCGGCGCTTGCCGGCATCAGTTTTAGCGCCAAGCCCGGCACGGTGACTGCCATCGTTGGACGCTCCGGCTCAGGCAAGACCAGCCTGGTGCGTTTGATCCCGCGCTTCTATGAGCCGGACTCGGGCCACATCGAACTCGATGGCGCACCTCTCACCGATTACGCCTTGGTCGACCTGCGGCGGCAAATCGCCTTGGTCGGGCAGAAGGTCATGCTGTTCGATGCAAGTGTCGCCGCCAACATCAGTTACGGCCGGGATGCAGACACCGATGCCGAACTGCTTCGGCAAGCCGCGCAAGCCGCTAATGCATTGGAGTTCATTGATCGATTGGCCGACGGCATGCAGTCGGCGATTGGCGAAAACGGCGGACGCTTGTCAGGCGGCCAGCGCCAGCGCGTAGCCATCGCAAGGGCGGTACTCAAAGACGCACCGATCCTGATCCTCGACGAAGCCACCGCTGCCTTGGATTCGGAGTCCGAACAGCTGGTGCAAGCGGCCCTGGATCGCTTGATTCCCGATCGCACCACCTTGGTCATCGCACATCGACTGGCGACCGTCGAGCACGCCGACCAGGTGCTGGTGCTGGATCAAGGCCGCTTGGTCGAGCAAGGCACCCACCGCGAGTTGCTGGCACGTGGTGGCCTGTATGCGGTGCTGCACCGGATGCAGTTTCGGGACGAGGGCGCAACGCCGGGATCAACAAGCTGAACTCACAATTCGCGTCGCACCACGCCCTTGTGGGAGCGGCGGTAGCCGCGAAGGCGCGCCGCGACCGAGCATGACTCAAGATAGTCAAAGCGCAAGATGCTCAAAGCCCCGCCGCAAGGGAGACGTCGATGCGGGCTGGCATGACAACGGGAGGACAGCATGCAGCACCTGCTGGCACAGCTTGAACTGAGCATCGCCGACTCGCTGCTTTCGGCGGCTGAAAAGAGCGAGTTGGCGGCCGCACTGCGGCAGCGCCCGCTGCGTGTCGACCAGCTTCGCCAGTTGCGTAATCACGCCTTCAAACTGGTCAAGCAGCGCGTCTACGCGGGCGAGCCGACGGCCACCATGCCGGCGCTGATCGGCTGGCTCGAAGACGTGGTGCGCGCGATCGATCAAGCCTACCCGCAGGTCTCAGTGCGCACCGAAGTCTGGTTCAGCCCCGGCCACGCCTGTCTTGATGCGGTGCTTGGGCATCTGCACGGTTGCCGTCAAAGCATGGACATCTGCGTGTTCACCATCGCCGATGACCGCATCAGCGAGGCGATCCTCGCTGCGCATCGGCGCGGTGTGTCTATCCGGCTGATCAGCGACAACGACAAACGCACGGATCAGGGCAGCGATATCGCTCAGTTCGCGAATGCAGGGATTGAAGTCGCGCTGGATCGCAGTGATGCCCACATGCACCACAAGTTCGCCCTGTTCGACGGCCAGCGACTGCTCAACGGCAGCTTCAACTGGACGCGCAGCGCCAGTCTCTACAACGAAGAAAACCTGGTTTCCACCGACGACCCAGTGCAGGTCGGTCATTTCACCGCGCAGTTCGAGGCGCTTTGGGAGAGCCTCCGGTGATACCAGCCGCAGCGCGGCAACCATCGCGTTTGCCGTGGATCGTGCTTTGCGAAGCCCAGTCAACTCTCGAATCTCTCGCACCTCGCGAGTTTCTCTTACCCTGCGGGGACTTCGCACCTCGCGAACCTCTCCCATCTCGCGAATCTTTTGTAGAGCCGAGCTTGCTCGGCTGCTCTTCCTAAGACACGTGGCGAGGCTTCAAGCATCAGCGGAGCAAGCTCCAATAGATTGACTATCCCAAAAATTTGACCCTTCACCTTGAGGTATCGAAGCCTGTCCTGAGGTGCCGAAGGGGGCGAACCAAGCCGCGAGGCCACCGCTCAAGGTTTGATACCCACCCGTGAACTCAAACTTGCATGAGGCACTTGTGGGAGCGGCGCAAGCCGCGATTCGATCCGGCGACGAAGCGCATCGCGGCTTCCGCCGCTCCCACAACGGCCTAAAGGCAAGAACGGGGTCAGGTTCACTTCAAAGGCTCGTCATCCCGGCAAAAGCCGGGATCCAGTGCTGTTGAAGCTTTGCTGCTGGCCGGACGTGCTGGATTCAGAACAAGAATGGGGTCGGGTTAAGAATGGGGTCAGGTTCACTTCCGACTTACAGCGCTTTGACAGAAACCAGCTTGGCCCTGCACGCAGCGTAGATTCATCGCCGATGCCCGCAAAGTCAGTGTGGTGATGTCTGCTGCGGCTCCTGTGTAGCCGCCACATTGCCCATTCAACGCCGCGATCCGCAACACCGCAGAGATCCGGCCATCGCCGAACCCTCACCTAGCGGCACCAGCAAGCTCGTCCACATCCCAGCTATGCCACCATCGCCCTCACCATCGGTTCAAGCATTTCTGCTTGCAACCATCGCGACACGGGCGATGGCTCGATACAGAATGGCGGATGTCGATGAACAAACAACGCCTGACCGCATGGCTGGAGAACCGCTGGTACGGCGGCGTCGCGCCCGGACTGGTTCTCCGTCTGCTGGAGGCATTGTTTGCTCGCTTGGCAGCACGGCGGCAGGCGCTTTATCGGCGCGGCGTGTTCAAGGCGGATCGTCTTGACTGTCCAGTCCTGGTTGTCGGCAATCTGAGCGTGGGCGGTGCGGGCAAGACCCCGCTGACGTTGGGGCTGGTGGAAGGGTTACGTGCTCGCGGTTGGCGGCCGGGGGTGGTATCGCGTGGCTTTGGCGGCAACGCGCAGGGTGCGAGTTTGCTGCCAGCTGCGCCTGATCCGGCACTGTTTGGTGATGAGCCGTGCTTGATTGCCGAGCGCAGCGGGGTGCCGGTGGCGGTGGCGCGGCGGCGGGCGGATGCGGGGCGGTTGTTGCGGCAGGTGAGCGATGTGGATGTGTTGATCGCTGACGATGCGTTGCAGCATTTGGCCTTGGCGCGCGACATCGAGGTGTTGGTGATCGATGGTCGGCGTCTGTTTGGCAATGCTCGCTTGTTGCCTGCGGGGCCGCTGCGTGAGCCGCTTTCGCGAGCGCCGCGCTGTGACTTTCGAGTGTTGAATGGCGATGCGCACGCGGTGGGCGCAGCGGATGAACGTGTCGCGGCCCTCATCGCTGATGCGTGGCCGATGGCCTTGCAGATCGAGCGGGCGGTGCGTCTGGACGGCAAAGGTGAGCGCGGGCTGGACAGTTTTCGCGGCGAAGCGGTGAATGCATTGGCGGGGATTGCCGATCCGGCGCGTTTTTTTGCTGCGCTCGCGGGCAAGGGCGTGATCGCCAGCCTGTATCCGTTTGCCGATCATCATCCCTTCCACGCCGACGACTTTGGATTTGACGATGGCCGGCCACTGTTGATGACTGAAAAAGACGCGGTGAAGTGCCGCGCTTTCAGCCGTCCGAATTGGTATTGCGTGCCGGCGGATTGTTTGCTGGATCCGGCGTTCCTTGATGCTGTACATGCACGCTTGTTGACCTTTGCAAAGCCCAGGCTATGACTGATACGTTCGATTTTGTGGTCGCTATTCCGGCCCGCTACGCCTCTTCGCGGCTGCCGGGCAAGCCCTTGGCTGATATTGCGGGGGAGCCGATGATCGTCCACGTTGCACGCAGAGCGCGCGAAGCCGGTGCGTCCGCTGTGATTGTTGCGACCGACGATCATCGTATCGCCGATGCGGTTTTGCCACTTGGCTTGCAAGTGCAAATGACCCGCGCTGACCACGTCTCCGGCACGGATCGACTAGCCGAATGTGCGGTCCTGCAAGGCTGGGCGGACGATTGCATCGTGGTCAACCTGCAGGGTGATGAACCCTTGGCGCCGCCGGCTGCCATTCGCGCGGTCGCGTTCTGCCTGCATGCCAGTTCCGCGCCGATGGCGACGTTGGCGGTGCCGTTGGATGACTCCGCCAGCTTGTTTGACCCGGCCTGCGTCAAGCTGGTCCGCAACGCGGTGGGCGATGCGATGTACTTCAGTCGTGCGCCAATCCCGTGGGATCGCGACCGCTTTGTGCAGGATCGCGTCGGCCTGGTTGGACAGCATTGGCTGCGCCATGTCGGTTTGTATGCCTATCGCGTTGCCGCGTTGCGTGAGTTCGCTGCGATGCCGACGGGTGTGCTTGAGCAAGTGGAGTCGCTTGAGCAACTGCGTGTGCTGGAAGCCGGTTGGCGGATCGCGGTGGCGATCAGTCCGGTGGCAATTCCGGCGGGCGTTGATACTGCTGCGGATTTGCAGCGGGTAAGGGAGTTGATGGCGGCGCGTTTGGCAGATTAGGTGAGGCTTAGTGTGGAAACTCGGCATGGGGGTCGCTCAGCGGCCTGCATGCATTTGTGGGAGCGGCGGAAGCCGCGAAGAATCTGGCCATGAGGCAGAGCATTCGCGGCT
>JBBQQV010000097.1:0-8837 GCA_038215505.1 Lysobacterales bacterium | reverse complement strand
CTATCCGCTTCCGAGATCGGACGCGTCGCCGCCCTGCATGGCGAACAGCTGCGTAACCAGGGTTTCAGCGTTGAACAGGTGGTGCGCGAATACGGCGACGTTTGCCAGTCTGTCAGCGATCTTGCCTTGGCCTTGGAGGTGCCGTTCTCCGTCGCTGAGTTCCGCACGTTTAACCGATGCTTGGACGACGCCATTGCAGGCGCGGTGGCGGCGCATGGAGCGCTCAGTCAGCAAACGATCGCTGATCGGGGAGCCACCCTGAATCCGGGCCAGCGCGTGCTCAACGATGAGTATCAACGCTTGGTTGCCATTGCCATTCATGCTTACGCCGCCATCCAAGGCGGCAAAGCGGGCGCACGTGGCGCCACCGGTGCCTTGCTTGGCCACTCTCTCAACGAATTGCAGCAACTGACCGAGCTGGCCTTCCCGCCGATGCTTGATCAGCTGCCAAAAAGTGGCTGATTAGCCGCCTGTCTGACCCAGCCGGGGCGCCCTGCAAATCCTTCTGTGCAGGCCCTGGCTCTGTCGGACCGATTTTGTCGGACGGGCTGACTCTGTCGGACGGGCTGATTCTGTCGGACGGGCTGATTCTGTCGGACGGACCGATTCTTTCGGACGGGCTGACTCTGTCGGATTGATACTGTCGGATCAGCCATGGCCAACTGCTGGCACCCAACGCTGTGCACCTGCCCACAAGCAACGGGCGGGCGCGACGGGCAGCGCGCAGTCGCGCAGCGAGTAGCGGCTTTGAGCGTCGCACACTTCCCGCCCTTGAGCAGGCGGCGCGTTGCGTCGGGCTGCGTAAAGCGGAGGTCAATAGACCGGCGGCATCGCCCTGCTTCGTCGGATAGCGCACATACGTGCCGCGCCATAGCGGTTAACGTCGGTTGCAATCGCACCCGCTGCGCACAACGCAAACCCGGTGCCACTGAGCAATTAAATAGGGGAAGTCGCATGTTTCTTCGCGGTCTGGCTACCGCCCATCCGCCGGATCGCTACAGCAAGCAGGATTGCTGGGAGGCGTTTCAGGGGTCGGCGTGGTTTGAACGATTGGACCGGCGCGCGCGCGCCATCGCGCAAACCGTATTGACGCGTGACAACGGGATTGAGTCACGGCATCTCGCGCTTAACTCGCTCGATGAATGTTTCCAGATCGATCCCAACACGTTGAGTGCACGATTTCAAACACACGCCCCGGCGTTGGCCAGCCTAGCGGCAAAGCGCGCGCTGATCGACGCCGAACTTGCCGCGAACGAGATTGATGCGGTGGTCGTCAGCACCTGCACCGGCTATCTGTGTCCGGGGCTCACGAGCTACGTGATCGAAGAACTTGGCTTGCGCGCTGACGTACAGGCACTGGATCTGGTCGGCCAGGGCTGTGCGGCGGCGCTGCCGAACTGGCGCACCGCCGACGCTCTGCTAGGCGCAGGATCAGCACGCCACGTGCTGTCGGTGTGCGTCGAAGTCAGCAGCGCGGCGATGTACCTGAGCAATGACCCCGGCGTGCTGATCAGCGCCTGCCTGTTTGGCGACGGTGCTGGGGCGGCCGTGCTATCAGCGCAACCACTGCCGCATCGTCGGCGCATCGAATGGAAGTGCGCGACGTCGCTGACCGAACCCGCACATCGTGATGCGCTAAGGTTTGTGCAGCGTGACGGCATGTTGTGCAACGTCCTGACCCGACGGGTGCCGCAACTCGCCGCCAGTCGCGCGCAACAGGTGTTGCGATCAACCCTGACAGATGCCGGTCTGGCCGAGACAGATGTGAGGCAATGGATCATGCACGCGGGTGGTCGCGATGTGCTCAACGCCTTGCAAGCTTCCCTCCACATCGACACTCACGCACTGCGTTACAGCGCTGCCATGCTGCGCGAGCACGGCAATTTGAGCAGCGCCTTCGTCTACTTTGTATTGCAGGCGGCACTGGCCGATGGCGCCGCCGGCGGACCGTGGTGGATGTCCGCATTCGGCGCCGGCTTCAGCTGTCATGGCGCGCTACTGGACGTGGCGTGATGCGCTTGACCAGTACGTCGACAAACACAAGCGGCATGCCGCGACGGGTCGATCCGGAATGGCTGGACATAATGCCCGCCTGCGATCCCAGAGCAATTCGCTCCCGCGAAGATTTGCGACTCGTCAACCGCCTGCTGGGCAGCGTGGGCACCCTGTTGTCGGCGCTGGATCCGCTTGTGGAAGCGGGCCAGCCGCTGCATCTGGTTGAGTTGGGTGCCGGCGACGGCCACTTGATGCTGCAGTTGGCGCAACAGCGGCGCACGCAGTGGCGCGACGTGCACGTGACCCTGCTTGACCGCCACCCGCTGGTCAGCAGCGGCACGCTGGCGGCGCTGCAGGCTTGCGGCTGGCAGGTAGAGGTCGTCGAGGCCGACGTGTTTCGCTGGTTGGCGCGGCCGGTGCTGCCGGCGCAGGCGGTCATATTGAGCAATCTGTTCGTTCACCACTTTGAAGGCTCCGAACTCGACCAGTTGCTGGCGGGCATCGCCCGCAAGGGACGGGCGTTTGTCTGTTGCGAGCCACGGCGCTCCGGGTTGGCATTGACTGGCAGCCATCTGCTGGGTGCAATCGGTTGCAATGTGGTGACGCGCCATGACGCCGTGCTCAGCGTTCACGCTGGCTTTCGCGACAAAGAGCTTTCCGCGCGCTGGCCGTTGGTTTCCAACTGCGGCGAACCTTGGCAGCTGTCTGAGTCGACCGCTGGCTTGTTCAGTCATTGCTTTGTCGCCCGTCGCGGCAGCCGATGAACAGTCGCTACGACGCCCTGATCATCGGTGCGGGCGTGGCCGGAGCCACCGCCGCCATTTTGCTGGCGCAAGCCGGGTGGTCAGTGGCCATCGTCGAGAAGCACCGCTTTCCTCGGCGCAAGGTATGTGGTGAGTGCATTGCCGCCAGCAACCTGCCGTTGCTGGAAGCACTGGGCATCGGTGCCGTATTCGAGCGCTTGGCGGGCGCGCAACTGCGTCGTGTGGGGCTGTTTGTGGGCGATGACATGCTCATCGCTGAGTTGCCGGGCTACGCGCATCCCGTCCATCGTTGGGGCCGCGCGCTGGGTCGGGAACATCTGGACACCCTTCTCTTGCAGCGTGCGGCTGATTGCGGCGCCAGCGTGTGGCAGCCGTGGACGGTACGTACGCTCACACGCACCGGTGATCGCCACGAATGCGCAATGAAGGCACTCGATTCGGATCGCGAAGCGACGCTTAGCGCAACCCTGCTCATTGACGCACATGGTTCGTGGGAATCACTGCCAAGCGGTGTCGCTGCGCGCCCGGCGGGAACATGGCGCGCCGCAGACATCGAGGAGCCAGCGTTACGCACGCCGCCTCGGGGCTCGGACCTGTTCGCCTTCAAGGGCAACTTCAAAGGGGCTGATCTTGATGCCGACCTATTGCCCGTGCTGGCATTTCCCGGCGGCTACGGCGGCATGGTGAAAGCCGCAGATGACGAGCTGACCATCGCCTGCTGTATCCGCCGTGATGCCCTGCAGGCGATCCGCGCTAAGGCTGCAGGAGAACGCGCGGCGCACGCGGTACAGCGTCACTTGCAGGCCTCTTGTCGCGGAGTACGCGAAGCTTTGCGCGGTGCGCGGCAACACAATGCCTGGCTTAGCGTTGGACCCATCCGGCCTGGTATTCGTGAAGCCGCCGATGCTGGCGGCCGATTTGCGATTGGCAACGCAGCAGGCGAAGCACACCCTATTCTTGGCGAGGGCATCAGCATGGCAATCCAGTCGGCGTGGTTACTCTGCACCAGTTTGCTCAGCGCGCCGAACGCAGATGCGTCGGCCTGCAACAACGCGGGGATGGCCGCCACCTACCGGTCGGCTTGGCAACGCAGTTTTTCTGGACGCATCCGTACCGCTTCGATCTTTTCCCAGCTCGCGATGCGGCCAACGGCCGCCAGCGCTTTGTTGCCGGTCTTGCGGCGCTGGCCGCGCCTGCTAAGTGTTGGTGCCAGGCTTGGCGGCAAGGTCAGTTGCGCGGTCGATGCGGACGCTTGGCAACCACGGGCGATAGCCAACTCTATGGCGATATCGACAGGTGCCCAACGCTCATGAGCACCTTTGACACGCTTTGCAAAATACTCGTCAAGGACTATGCGATCGCCGCTGAATCCCTCACTCCAGACACGACATTGGCGAGTTTGGCGATCGACTCGCTGGGTGTGATCGAGTTGATTTTCGCGATCGAAGACAGGTTCAAAGTCAGTGTCCCGGACATCGATGCCACCGCAGTCGGCGAATTCGGCACACTTTCCGAACTTGCCCACTACGTCGATCAATTGCTTGCCAAGCGCGATGCGCTCGCTGTCGCTGAACCTTCGGGAGCCGCCTTGGCGACACCTTCGTGAAGCGCGTCGCAATCACCGGCATGGGCATCGTCGCCCCTGGCGGCAGCTCGCCATCGACATTTTTCGACGCATTGATTGCAGGCCAGTCGGCAATCCGTCGACTGCCTAGCGAATTTGCACCGTCGTTGTCGACGCGAATCGCGGCATACCTCGACTTCGACCCCACCCTCACCTTTGCGCCACCACGCTTGCGCATGCTCGACCGTGTCAGCCAATTCGCGCTGGTCGCGGCGGCGCAAGCCATGACTGCTGCAAAGCTCGAACTCAGTGACGATCTGCGTGCCCGCGCCGGCGTGTTTGTTGGTACCGGCATGGGCGGCGCGAACAGCGTCGAGGCCGGCTACGCCACACTTTTTCGCGACCAATCGGACCGCATCCAACCGTTTAGCGTATTGCTGGCCATGAACAATGCAGCGGCGGCGTGGATCGCCAGCGAGTACCAACTGCGTGGGCCCAGCCTGACCTATTCCACAGCGTGCTCGTCGTCGGCGGTAGCCATCGGTGAAGCGTGGCGGCGCATCCGCAGTGGTGAGAGCGAGTGGATGCTGGCTGGAGGCAGCGAAGCCGCCCTCACGCTCGGCACCATGAAAGCCTGGGAGGCACTGCGAACCTTGGCCAGCGAGGACCGCGATGACCCCGCCGCATCGTGCAAGCCCTTCGCCAAGGATCGCAACGGGCTGGTGCTGGGCGAAGGTGCGGCTATGTTTGTGCTGGAAGAATGGGAACACGCGCGCCGTCGTGGCGCACCGATTCAAGCCGAACTGATTGGCTATGGACTGAGCACCGACTGCGAGCACATCACCCGCCCCAGCGTGCAAGGCCAAGCCGACGCCATGCGCCTGGCGCTTGCATCGGCCGAGTGTGATCCCAGCGAAATCGACTATCTCAACGCCCACGGTACCGCCACCCAAGCGAATGACACGACCGAAACCGCCGCGATTCGCTTGGTGTTCGCAAGCTGTGCCGAGCAATTGGCGATCAGTTCGAGCAAGTCGATGCATGCTCACTTGCTGGGTGCGGCAGCCGCGATTGAACTGGTGGCAAGCGTGCTCGCCATGCAAACGGGCATCGCCCCGCCGACGATCAACTTGCATCATCCGGACCCGACTTGCGACCTCGACTACGTACCCAACAAGGCCCGCTGTGGGCTACAAATCAATCGAGTAATGAGTAATTCGTTTGCTTTTGGCGGCACCAATGCGGTGTTAGTGGTGGCGCGGCACCTGACTGCATAGACATCGCTTTGATGGCGTGACGGTCTGTTGCCATTCTGGCGAACACCGGAATGTCCGGTGCCAATGCTGAACGAGCCGATGCTGAACGAGCCGATGCAAGGCGGGAGTAACATCCGAGAGGCAACGGGAATCACTGACTGCCACGGAAGCAGCCAGCTAACCCGGCCTTTTCATGAATGCCTACGATGATCGCGCAGGATACTGATCGCACAGGGGATTCTCCGAAGGAGCGGCGTATCGGGCCATACGGCGGACTGAATAAAATTCCCTGTGCGATCAGGAAACAAGCGAGGGCGTCGCAATTCATGAAAAGTCCGGGCTGGAATTAGGTCATGCCGCCTATTCTTGGCCGTTAGCACGGCGATGGGCCAAGAATTGCCGAAAATCTTTCATCACGCGGCCCAACTTTCGCCGCTAACGCGTAAGCCCGACAGGTTGTTGCCCACAAGTGGAGGGCGTGAGGTTCGTGAAACATTCGGGTTGGTGTGGCAATCACAAGGACCGGGTTATTACTGAACCGGGCCGCCGTGCGAGTGCCAACCCTCTCCTCGGCTGCGGTAGTTGGCGTCGAAGCCACCAGACGGCACCGACCAGTACCACAAGAAAAATACTGAGCAGCACGCCCGAAGCCAAAGAGGCTGAGGATGAGGATGAGGATGACTCGGCGCGTCGTTTGAGCTTGATGGGAGCGCCAGTGGCATTCACGGTGGCGGCGGCTACCACATTGCTCAACGATGCCCGCAAGCCGTCGTCTGCAACCTCGATGGCTTCTGCCTGTTGCGGTATCAGTGCCGCAGAGGTCCGGACAATGAGTGCGTACTGATCGGCTGGCGCCCCGGGTTGGCTTGCAACCACCAGTTCACCCTCAGGCACGTAGAGGTACAGACGCTGCTCGCCGAGAACGTCGGCAAACGTGTATCGCCGACCATCGATCTCGACGCCTTGTCCCACAGCGGGCAGCAAAGTGATTCCACCGAGCAGGTTGTCGTTGCCATCGAGCAATTGAGAAACGAAGGCACCGTCCGGCCGATGCCGAACAAACGTCGCTTGAACACGCGCCCATCGCTGGTCGCGCACTCGCACAACGTCGCGGCAACTGTCAGCAATTCTTGGATACCACGCCAGCCAATCGGCGTGCCAGCGGATGTTCGCGCACTCGACGCTCGCCGGATTCACTTTGGGCAGCCCGGTTGATCGGGGTTGCTGGCCGGCCCACAGGTTGCCGACGGACCCGCAGAGCAGCAGCAGCAATGCCGAGCTTTGAATGCGCTTGATCATTGCGGGGGTGTGCATGAATCTCGTAACCTCGATTGGGCCAGTGACCGAAGGTCTGCGGGCTGCCAGTGGCCGTCAATTGGCCGTCCCGCTGGGGAGCACCGCTCGTCCTCAGAAATTCTGCGCCATATGATCGTTGGCGTCGGCTCGCTACCGCACATTACGGGGGAGAACGATCAACGCTCGCCGACATCATCTGATCGCGGGCAGCGGCGGCTGGCGTGAGATCAATTTTTCGACGATTTGCACGCCGTTGGCGGGTCTGCGGGCCAACAACCTGACGGGAGGGAACCAGTGAACGCGCAGATGGGGCTACAGCCCGGCCGAGCCAGGTCTGTTCGGGCCGGAGCCGTCAGCCGCCGTCGGTTTCAATCGGCTCTTTGGCCCGCGCCGCGTCGATCTTCGCCTCGGCCTTGGGTGGCGCATCCCCTATGCTAGGCAGCTTCTTCGGCGCATCCAATAACAAAAACGGATCGATGCGCGCATTCATCCAGCGCATGCCCAAATGCATATGTGGACCAGTGGAGCGTCCGCTGGAACCGACTTTGCCCAGCGTTTGCCCGCGCTTGACCTCATCGCCTGCCCCTACGGTGAGTTCGCCCAAGTGAAAATTCATGCTGATCAAGCCACCGCCGTGATCAACAAATACCGAGACGCCGGTGAAGAACTGCTCTTCTGCCAGAACGACCGTGCCGTCGGCGACCGCTAGGACATCGCTGCCCACGGTGACCGGCGCGTCCCGGCCAGTGTGTTGACTCCGTTTTGTGCCATTGAAAAGGCGGCGGCTTCCGAAGTCGTTCTCGCTGACCGGCATGGTGTGCGCCGGCTTACCCAAAGGAAGTGAAAAACGCGCCGCCGACGGCGCAACCATCAGCGCCTTCAGCACTCGCTCGCGCTCGGCTTGGTGGCGTTTGGTGTTGGCATCCGTCAACTCAATGAACGTAGCATCGGGAAGTGTGATTTCGACTTCCGGGAAGTCCACCTTTTCAACTTTCAGTGCGCCCAGATGTTGTTTGCCATCCTGATCGTAGAGCGCAATTTCGTGCACGCCCGCTTTGGCGCGCAAATCGACCGGGTAGTAGCAAACCGCGTCCACGGCGGGATAGCGTTTGCCATGGAACCCGCATTCTGCTGCGGCCATATCGGCCCATCGCGCCACGCCGCCTTGCGGAGCCAGTACGCTTGGCACCGCCGCAGCCACATTGAAACTTGCCATCACCGCGCAAGCCAGTACGCCGAGCGCCATCGGCACCCGACATACGCCGACGCGCGAGCCATCAACAACCCGCGCGAAGGCGGTCACTTAGATGCGGCCCATCAGCAACAGCACAATCACTACAACCACGATCAGGCCGAGGACGCCGCTTGGTGCGTAGCCCCAGCTGCGGCTGTGGCCCCAGGTCGGCAATGCACCAACAAGGACGAGGATCAAAATCACTAAAAGAATGGTGCCGATAGACATGGTGTTCTCCTAAGGGATGGGACGGGTGGTCAGCGGAACGCACCCGACCCGAGCAGGCCGAGCACACCAATCACGATCAGATAGATCGCTACGATGTAGTTGAGCAGGCGCGGCCGCACCAGAATCAGGATGCCGGCGAGCAGGGCAATAATTGGAGCGAGATAGATATGCATGTTCACGCGTTGGTTTCCTATCGAAGCAGCGGCCCGGCCACACAGCGCTTGCGTGACGTTGAGAGCGTGCGCGCATCAGCCACGCTCGTCGGTGCGATGACACACAAAAGTCGCAGGCTGGATGAGCGGCGGAGTCCGCCATTGATCGTTGGCTATCGGCTCATTGCGCAGCGACCCCTGCCTTTCGGGGGGTCCGCCAACCTGGATACCGACCGCATACTGCCGGCTGATTTCTTAATCGGACTCGCGCCATGCGCTTACGTAAAACCGCTTTATGGCTCGTTTTGTTCGCGCTTGTGCCTTCTGCGCACGCTGCGGAGTCGGCAC
>JBBQQV010000096.1:0-8872 GCA_038215505.1 Lysobacterales bacterium | reverse complement strand
GGCCAAGTGCCGGTTATCGATGCCTCTGCATGGGCAGCAATGGCCGTCGGCAGTACGACCGGCGAAAGTGGTGTAGTCGATGTCGACCTGTTCGCCGGCGTGCTCGACATGCTTGATCGAAGTTTTGCCGAAACCCGCGTGCGCCTGGATCGTCCGGCCCCCGGAGAGCTTCGGCTGCGTTTCGCCGGGCCGGCGCTGGACGGTGAAATCGAAGTGCCAGCGCCCGCCGAGCGAGTCACCCGCGGCATCACCGCACGCCTGTCGCGCTTGCATTGGCCAAGCTCGCAGGGCAACAGTGCGGTGACCGATTTGATCGATCCTGGCGCGGTGCCAGCCTTTCATCTATGGGTACAAGAGTTGCGCATGGGCGAGGCCGACTTGGGCGAAACCCGCTTGGAGACATTTCCGCAAAATGGCGGCATGCGCGTCGACCTGTTCGAGAGCAAGTCGTCCGCCTTGCAGTTGTTCGGCCGCGGCGATTGGACCCGTGTCAATGGCTTGAGCCGTTCCAACTTCCAGATCGAGTTCACCGCTGGCGAGCTTGGCGGAATGCTGCAGGCGCTGGGCTTCAGTGAGCTCATCGAAGGCGGCCAGACGTTCGCCAAATTGCGCGCCAGATGGCCCGGACCACCGGCCGCGTTCGCGATGGAAAACGTCGACGGCGGGCTGGAAATCAGTGTGGGCCAGGGCCGTGTGCCGCAGGTCAATCCGGGTGCCGGCCGCTTGTTGGGTTTGTTCTCGCTCACCGAAATTCCGCGCCGCTTGTCGCTCGATTTCAGCGACTTTTTTCGCTCAGGACTTGCCTTCAACAAGATTACCGGCAGCTTCGTGTTTGCCGATGGCAATGCCGTCACGGATGACCTAGTGATCGATTCACCAGCCGCTGAAATCCGCATCCGTGGCCGCACTGGATTGCGCGCGCAGGACTATGCCCAGACCATGGAAGTGCTGCCGCGTACCGGCAGTGTGCTGCCGGTCGTCGGCGCGCTCGCCGCCGGACCCGCCGGCGCCGCCATCGGTGCCGTCGCCCAAGCCATGCTGCAAAAGCCTTTCAAACAGATCAACCGCACCCTGTACCGCGTCGATGGACCGTGGGCGGAGCCAGTGCTGGAAGTGCTGGAACGCGGCCCCGCCCGCGACGCCACAGTCGAAGCGGGGCCGTGATCCAGTTCTCGCCGGGCCTTGGGGCACATTAAGCACCGCCAATTGCGGCGGATTTGCGGGTGGCGTTGCGCTCTCACTGCTGCACCGGCAACCACGAGGTGGTGTTAGTGCGAATGGCTCAGGCGCTGCGGATGTCGGCAAATAGAAGCGAGCAAAGGCCGCCATTTGGTGATGAGTGTATGCATGCAAAGCGCACGCAGAGTTAGCCCGTGGGAGGTTGACAGGAATTGTGGACGATCAGATGCGGGGTGACGCTGGGCCGTTGCGGCTGGCGCGTGCGCAATGGCGGTTCGTTGCCCATGAGCATGCTGGCCGCTTGCCGACCGAGATCATGAATGGGCAAGTGAATCGTCGACAGCGCCGGCCACAGTTGCGATGCCAGTGGACTGTCGTCGTAGCCGGCAACCGAAAGATCGGCGGGAATGCGCAAGCCCATGCGCAGCGCAGCCTTGTAAACGCCGGCAGCCATTTCGTCATTGCAGGCGAAAATCGCGGTGGGGCGGGGTGTGCGCGTGAGCAGGCGTTCGGCCTCGGCGACGCCGGATTCGAAGCTATAGCCGCCCTCGTAAATGCAGTCGGGCGGCAAGCTGATGCCACGCCGTGCCAGACCTTCGACGAAGCCACCGCCGCGCTCGCTGGAACAACGGCAGCGATTGGGGCCGGTGATCAGGCCGAAACGGCGATGGCCCGGCGATTCCAAATAGTTGGCGACTTCGGCACCGGCCAGCCGATCATGCGTCAGCAGGATGCGCGCCGGTTCGTCGATGGCAAGCGAGGCGATGCGTACGTAGCGGCAGCCAATTTCCTTCAGCGCATCCGCCAAGGCCGGGTCTTCAGAAACGTGCGGAATCAGAATCAGGCCCCACAGTTTCTGCTGCTGCGCAAAGCGCTTGATGCCATCGATATAGCCCTCGCGCTGGCTGTCGCAGGGATGCACCACCAGCTCAAAACCGGAGTCGCGCAGCGCATCCAATGCGCCGTGCTGCATGTTGACGATGTAGTCTGCGCTGGGATTGTCGTAGACCAGAGCGATCAGGAACGAGCGCCGAAACGCCAAGCCGCGCGCCTGCGGATCGGGCGCGTAACCCATCTGCTGCATCAGTGCCTTCACGTGATCGCGGGTGTCTGGCCGCACCAGTGGCGAGTCGTTGAGCACCCGTGAGACAGTTTTTTTGAGACGCCTGCCAACCGCGCGACATCGTTGATCGTGCCCTTGCCGCTCTGCTTGAGTTGCGCGGCCTCAATGGCGTGAGGCTTGTCGCCGGGAGCTGCCGCAGCCGCCACGGGAACTGCCACCGACGTGGCCACGCGCGACGCGAGCGCTGCCGCGCTGGCCCTGGTGTTGGCTAGGGTCTTCGCGGCTTCCATCGTGCGGCCAGTCTAACCGCCACCCGTCACCCGCCACCCGCCGAGCTGACGGAGCGCGAGGCTGGCGGCTTCCGGATCACAGTCACCTCGCGCGTGCCGCATCGCGCGTGCCGCCGAAAAGCCTTGCGAGGTCGCCATCTGCGCTTCTTCGCAAGCGGTCGACCTGTTTCGTCGCCACGCCGAAGAACGATCGCGTGACGTAGATGCCGGTCGGCACTCGGCTGCCACCGCCGCGAATGGCTTGAGCGAGCGGCTGCGCCGGGAGGCGACCGCGGACGCGCACTGATGCAGTGGATCAGTGGCGCAGTGGCGCAGTGGAGCAGTGGCGGCAGCTGCGAAGATCCAGCAAATGTGACACCGCAATCGCACCGCCGCTCCCCCAGCCGCCGCCCGCACAGCTACCGCTCCATACCTGGCGTAAATCCCGCCAATTCAATGGTGCCGGTTTTGCTCGTATGGGAGCGCCGGAAGCCGCGAAAGCCGCGCCACAAAATGGCCAATCCTCACTCTCATTCAGTGGTCTCAAGGCCGCAGGCAAATTCACTCGGCCGCGTGAGCGCTTGGCATTCCGTGATCGGGGTCGCGCATTGGCAGCTCAATCGATAACGATTGAAAATTTCACAGGCTTCCGGTAAGGTGCGCGGCCTGTCGAATGTCGTGCTGCCGTGAAGGGCTCGACTTGCGATGACCGCGCTGCCTTGACACCACGCATCGACACCACACCCTGCCTTGATCAGCCGGCCCACTTCTGCGAGTCACGCAGCTTCTGCGAGTCACGCAGCCCGCACGACTTGACTTTATTGGTTGAGCGGGTAGTCTGCGCGGCCCCGCAGGCCGGGTTTCGGCTAAGCGACAGCGGTGCAAGGATTGCGCCTGTACTCTCCAAGGCCTCTTCATGACCCGTTCAATTCGAGCCACCCGCCGGGCGCGTTTCGCCGCCTGCTCTTTCCTGCTGGTCAGTGGCTTTGCGCATGCCAGCAGCAGTTGCACTGGGCTCGGCCAAGCGCAGGGTTTCAACGCCTTGGTGTTTGGCAATTTCGCCGCGCAGTCCTCTGATGTAGAGGGTCGGATTGCAGTTGGCGGCAATCTGTCGATCAACAACTACAGCCTGGCCGACAAGCTGACCGCCAGTAACGCCGGTACGTCGGTAGTGGTGGCTGGCAATTTCAGCTTTCCTTCGGGTCGCATCTACTTTGGCAATACCCTGGTGGGTGGCTCTGCCGCAGCGGTGGGTGCGCCGGTCCGCAACGGTCTGAGCGCCGCGCAAAGTATTCGCGATGGGGTCGCGTTGCCGATCGACTTCGTCGCCGAGAAATCGCGATTGCAAGCTTTGAGCGCGACCTTGGCGGCATTGCCAGCCAACGGCACCTATGTCTCGCAGTGGGGCGGACTCACCCTCACCGGCATGCCTAACGCCGCGTTGCAGGTGTTCGACTTGCCCGGACAACTGGTGTTGGACGCGCACACCTTTGCGGTGCAGGGCATTCCCGCCGGTGCCACGGTGATTTTCAACGTGCGCGGCAGCGTGACCGGCCTTACCAACATGAGCTTGGAATCGCTGGCGTCCATCCGTCGACGCGTGTTGTTCAACTTTCCGGATGCGACCACCTTGACGCTGGCCGGCATCAGCGTCGAGGGCAGTATTCTGGCACCCAAGGCGGTGATCGAGAATCCGCAAGGCGTAATCAAGGGTCAACTGATCGGGCAATCGTGGAACGGCATGATGCAGCTCAACCACGAGCCGTTTGAGGGGTGTTTGTCGGCGACGCCAAGCAACGCACCACCCACCATCACCAGTACGCCCGGTCTGTTTGCCACCATCGGCCGCGAGTATCGCTACCCGGTGATCGCGGTCGACCCCGACGCCGACGCGATCCGTTACGCGCTGGTCAGTGGTCCGAGTGGTGCCACCCTGAATACGAATTCGGGCCTGTTGTCGTGGACCACAAGCGCGGCGAATCTGGGCAATCACACCGTCACCATCAGCGCCACCGACGTGCGTGGTGCCAGCTCCCAGCAGACTTTTTCGCTGCGTGTCGTGCAGGGCTTCTGCCCGATATATCCCATCGCCCTACCCAGCAGCGTGATGGATGGCAAGCAGCCGGGCGCTGTGATTACGCAAATGCCACGAGGCACCGGTCCTGGCAACTTCGGGTTCCTAACGTGGACCGGCGGCAACAGTGCACCCACCTTGGCGACGAGTCTGCTGCCGCCGGGCGACAGCTACACCTACACCAATCCAGATGCCGCCAACGACCGCGTGCTAAACATCGCTGATTGGACGCAAGGCGCGCCGGGTTCGATGAATTCGGCCGCCGTGCGCAATGCCATAGATGTGCTGAAGACCCAAGACATCATCCTGCCGGTATGGAACGGTCAACGCGGTCAGGGCAGCAATCTCGACTACCGCGTACAGCGCTTCGTGGTCGTCCGTCTCAATGATTACCTGCTGACCGGCAACGGCTGGCTGAGCTTCACTTACAAGGGCGAAGCGAGTTGCTATAACGCGCCTCCCGAGGCTTTGCCGCAGACCTTGCAGACGCCCGAGGACACGGCACTTGCCCTCCTGCTCGCTGGCAGCGATCCGGATGGCGACCCGCTCACTTACGTCCTGCGCAGCCCGCCGCAGCACGGCACCCTGAGCGGCCATCCGCCTAATCTTAGCTACATGCCTGCCGTCAATTACCACGGCGCAGATGCCTTCACCTTCATCACCCGTGACGGCTTGCTGGATTCAGCAGAGGCCACTGTCAGCATCACCGTACTGCCGGTCAATGACGCGCCCAGTGCGCAGCCGCAAACGCCGCAGGTCGACGAAGACAGCACGCTGCCTATCACCCTGCGTGGTGCAGATGCCGATGGCGATGCGCTCACCTTCGAGATCGTCGATGCGCCGCAACACGGCACGCTAAGCGGCAGCACGCCCAACCTCGTTTATTCTCCCAACGCCAATTACCACGGCGCAGACGCGTTCACCTTCGTCAGCCGCGATCGCGAGCTTGCCTCCGCGCCAGCACGCTTGGAAATCCTCGTGCGGCCGGTCAACGATGCCCCTATGGCCGTCGCCCAATCAAAGCAGACCGATGAAGACACTGCCGTCGCCATTCTTCTGGGCGGCAGTGATGTTGATCGAGACAGCCTCAGCTATTCGATCAGCACGCCTCCGCTGCACGGCACGCTGAGCGGCACGGCACCGGCAATGGTCTACATCCCGAACGCTGACTTCAACGGCAATGATCAGTTCGAGTTTGCCGCCAACGACGGCAGTCTGACCTCGGTGCCGGCGCGAGTCTCGATCACCGTTGCGTCGATCAACGACGCGCCAACGGTGGCTGATCAGTCGCTAAGCATGGCGCGCAACAGAACGCTGGCACTCACCCTGGCGGGCACTGACCCCGATGGTGACACGCTGACCTACCGGGTGATCAGAGGCCCCGGCGACGGAACTTTGGCCGGCGAAGCGCCGAATATCAGTTACACGCCCAATCCGGATTTTGCCGGCAGCGACAGCCTGACCGTGATTGCCAACGACGGCCTGCTCGACTCCAGCATCGCCACCATTGCGTTGACGGTAGTCGCGACCAACCGGGCGCCGGTGGCTGATGCGCAGTCGCTCAGCAGCAATGGCGATACGCCAGTGTCGATCACCTTGACGGCTAGCGATGCTGATGGTGATGCGCTCGTTTTCACCCTCGTGTCGGGCCCAAACCGTGGCACGCTCAGCGGCAACGCGCCACGGCTGTCTTACCTCCCTAATACCGGCTTCACCGGAAGCGACAGTTTTGCATTTGTCGCCAACGACGGCGAACTCGATTCGCAATCCGCCGTCGTCTCGCTGACCGTAGTCAGCGTCAACCGACCGCCGGCTGCCGAAAGCCAGACTGTCAGCACAGCGCAGAACACGCCGCTGTCGCTGACGCTAACCGGAACCGATGCAGACGGTGATGCGTTAACTTTCGAGATCGTTGCTCAACCACAGCGAGGCGCGCTGAGTGGTGCGCCGCCCAATGTCGAATACGTTCCACAAGAAGGCTACGTTGGACCGGATAGCTTCGCTTTCGTTGTTACCGATGGTGAGCTCCAGTCGGCGCCAGCGACCGTCAGCGTGGTGGTTCTCGGCAGCAATCAACCACCACGCATTACCACTGAGCCTCGCACGGTGATGGTCTTAGAAGGTCGACTGTCGACCTCCGTGCCGCAGTGGCTTGAGGGCTGGGAGTACCAAGACTTGGACCAGTACCCCAGCGGAATCTGGACGTTTGAGGACGATGGCTTCACTGCGCTACATACCGACAACGGCAATGCGACTGCCCTCGTCAGCGAAGAAAACTACGCCACGTTCCACATGTCGGGAACCTGGTTTTCAACCGACGGGGATGACGACTATTTCGGCGCCGTCTTCGGCTACCAGAACCCATACCAGTTCTATGTCTTGGGTTGGAAACTTGGTGCGCAAGGAAACGCTGCACGCGGAATTTCGGTGTGGAAGTCCGATTTGCCGACCGATGGATCAGCCGGGTACTTTCTGGGAATTGATGAGGTCGTTCCGAACCTGCACTACTCCGACATCCCGTGGATTCGAGGCGTCGAGTACCACTATACGATCGACGCCGTTCCGGGTGGCTTTCGCATCGCTATCAGCGACGATGCTGGCGTGGTCGACGCGTTCACTGTGCGAGACGACACCTTCACTCTCGGCAAGGTGGGCATTCTCAACATTTCTCAGGCGAGCTCGCGCTACACCGCGCAGGTCGCACCGCATCACCTGAGTGACGGTGTCTACTGGTACGAAGTCGACGCCATCGACCCTGATGGCGATGAGACCGGCTATAGGCTACTGAGCGCGCCTGCCGGCATGTGGATCAATCCGACGACCGGAACCATCCGCTGGGAGACAACGCCGGAGATGGTGGGCCGCTATGACGTGGTGGTTGAAGCCTTCGATACCGACGGTGCCGCGACTCAGCAGCGCTACTCGCTGATAGTGTCTGCCGAAGGTCCGGTCATCATCAGCACGCCGGTGACCGAGACCACCACCTCGCGACCGTTCACCTACCCTTTGGCGGCATTCGATCCGAGCGCCAACGAGACCCTGACCTACTCGCTGGTTCTCTCACCGAGTGGGATGTTTATCGATGCGAGTACCGGTAGCATCACTTGGAGCACCACCACCGCCGACGTCGGAACGCACGATGTCACTGTGAGGGTCACCGACTCGACGAGCCTGAGTGACTCGCAGAGTTTCCAACTGACCGTCTCCGAGCAGCAGAGCAATCGTGCGCCGGAGTTCATCTCGTTACCACCGTTGACAGCACAGGTCGGCCGTCCCTACAGCTATCGTCCGCAGGCGTCCGATGCTGATGGCGACACCGTGCAGATCAGCTTTCCGGCCACTCCTCCCTACGACATGCAGATCTTCGACGGGCAGAACATCACCTGGATCCCGGGGCCAGAACATGTCGGTCGTGTCGAAATCATCCTAGATGCATTGGATGGTCGCGGCGGTCGCGCGCTGCAGACATTCACTATCGCGGTCGCCGACGCGTCCGGCAATCGACCGCCCGCTATTCAGTCTGCGCCATCGACCATCGCCACCCGCGAGCAGGTTTATCAGT
This sequence comes from Lysobacterales bacterium, assembly GCA_038215505.1. GTDB lineage: Bacteria > Pseudomonadota > Gammaproteobacteria > Xanthomonadales > Xanthomonadaceae > JANNWF01. The sequence goes on along the minus strand of JBBQQV010000096.1, from coordinate 725 downwards.
ACCTGCTGGTGGCGACCGATCCTGACAACGATCCGCTGAGCTACGCGCTGCTGGATGGCCCGACAGGCATGACGCTCTCGCCCACCGGGCTTGTCAGCTGGCTGCCGGGAGTCAACGATTTCTTGTTCCACCAGATCGTTCTCAAGGTCGAAGACTCCCAAGGCGCGATCGCCACGCAGCGCTACGAGCTGCGACTGTCAGGCGACCCTGCCAATCGACCCCCCGTCTTTCAGAGCCGCCCGAGTGTGCTAGCCAACCTGGCCGACACTTATCGCTATCAGGTGCTTGCGTTCGACCCTGACGGTGACGCAGTTACGCTGACCCTGCAGGACTCGCCCGACGACGCCGTGTTTGACTCGGCCGCAGGCGTTGTCAGCTGGCGACCCATGCAACCCAGCGACCTGCCAGCCAGCTTTCGTATCCGGGCAACTGACGCGCGAGGTGCCTTTGCCGAGCAAGCGTTCGAGATCAGCTTTACCGAGGACGGCAATGATTTCCCCGTCTATTTTTCGACGCCGCCTGTCACGGCGGTGGTTGGCCAAACGTACCGCTACGAGATTGACGTAAGGGACCCAGATGGCGATTCGATCGTGCTCGATTTCATCGGGCCACCGGGCATGCGCCTCGATGCCGTGAACCGGGTCATTTCCTGGACGCCTGATGCGTCTGAAGTCGGTGAGATCGGCGTAAGAATCCTAGCAGTCGCGAACAACCAAAGTAGCCAA
>JBBQQV010000095.1:0-8876 GCA_038215505.1 Lysobacterales bacterium | reverse complement strand
CGATTACTTCTTCTGGCTGTCCGAGTGTTATGCCTTGAGCCGCGGTGGCCGGATCCTGCCGAATTGTCATTCGCATCAGAGCTGGGCCCTGCGTGCCTAGGCCCACGTAATAAACGACGAAATGAAGACGGCTCATCAACGAGCCTATGGTGTACGGCGCTCCATACAAATTGCTAAACCATGTTCCCGGAGATCGAGCGATGTTCAAACCTCCTGCGGCTGCCGTCACCGTGTTTCCCGCAACTGCCGTGGTTTGAAATAAGGTTGCATTTCTGCAGTCGGCAAGCCCGTAAATCCCGAACTGTTGAACACTTGCCGCATCTGCAGCCGATCCCAGCGTGATGACGCCATCGGGACCCGTTACCCCAGCAATAGTCAGTGGACTTTCTTCAAAATATCGAAACACCACGATGTCGCTGCCGGGAATCGCAAGGTTCGCGATGTTTCCCAGCGATGCACTAGGCAGAGTCGGCGTCCAGTTGCCTGCATTGCCCGATACAGCCGGCGTGTCGGACGCGATGGTGAAGGATTCGCCAGGCGACGTACCAGCAAAGTTGTAAACCTCGATGCCGCGATTAATCTGCGTCACGTAGGGGGCGTTATCACGTGTCGCGGCGGCGCCCGGTGCTAAAAGGTGGTTGTAGAAGCCGTAGTCGAGACCAGTACCTAGACCCGTTGCGTAGTTCGGCTCAAGTAGTCGATTGGTCCCCGCTGGTAAATGAATTTGTTCTTGCAAACACCCGGTATGTCCCGCCATACGCGCATCACGCCGCAAGAACTCCAGCGCAAAACGGCCATTTTCCTGAATGCGGGATTTTGCTTCAGCGGCGTTGAAGGTGGAACGCACGCCATCAAACATCTGTATCAAACCAAGCAGCAAAACTACGCCCAAAGCCATGGCAATCAACAGCTCAATCAGCGAAAACCCGCGGGTCGTTGGAAAGGTGGGCCGCATGCGACGGAAATGGCGTGCCGTTGAGTGCATGGTCAGATTCCAGAAGTAATGCGAATAACGCAAACCGCGCCCGTTTGATCTGTGCCACCCGAGCACCTGCCAAATTCGTTTGCTGCAAGCGCCGGGCAGGTTGCCGTGTCGATATCGTCCGCGGTGCGATTGTCAGTCCAGCACACGTCGATCGTGGCGCGATAAGCCGACGCCGAGCCGCCGCCGGTTATCGCAATCCGACCACGGCCATTTGGCAGCGTACGGCAGAGTTTTCGCGCCCAGTAGTTGCGCTCTTTCGTGTAGAACTGACCCGCTGCAGCGTAATTGAAGGGAGCCTGCGCTCCGGCGCAGGAGGCTGTGGGACTGCTGTAAGCGTTGCGGCGATAGCGCGTTGCGTTGGGCACGTCCGCACGCAACATTTCCAGCGCGTCGTAGGCTAGATTGACGGCCTGCGAACGGTGGTCGGCACTTTGGGTATTCCGCAGAGATGTAGCCATCAGTGCGGCCATGCCAAGCAGGCCGATGGACAACACGAACACGGCGACCATGACTTCAATCAGCGAGAACCCGCCTTGCCCGGCTCGACGCGATCTGGTTCCCAATATCGAGGTTCTCATGTGCATTCACTCGTGACGGTTCCGACAATACCTGTGGTACGGATAGTGATCGTTCGAACGTTTTTCAGACCGGCTTCGCAGGCATCAGGCTTTAACTCCAGTACGTCATCGGTGGTCCTGACATTGCCGGTTCCGGGTTCCACATGAGTTCCACGCGGGCCGAACAGAATGTTAAATTGCGCACCCACAAGTCGGTCTTTTGCGCTCAATTCACTCGAGCGCAGGACCTCGTCCGCGCCGGCGTTAAAGACATTGTTGCGGTTGGTATCCGCCCAGACAATCCATCCCCGATTCCATTCATCCGTCGCGCATGCATCGCCAGCTGCATTGCGAGCGCAAACCCCGGCGACTGCATTGCGACGAATCGCTTCTGAGCGCGCCGTGCCAAACGCAGCTAGGAGCTCATTGTTTTGGCCGACGATGCGATTGCGCTCAATGGTGCTGAAAAACCCCGGCAATGCGGCTACCGCCAGAATTGAGGCAATGGCCATCGTAATCACCAACTCGTACAGGGTAAATCCCTGCACGCTAGCGCGGATGTGCTGAAGAGCACGCATGGAAAGCTCCTATTTCACTCGGCAAGACTATCGGGGCGATGATGCCATCACCAGCAAACGCCGACGAGCGGCGTCGGGCGGCGGACTAGCGTGTCTGCTTCGCGAACTCGCTCACGGAAAACCCTGCAGATAACGTCCCCAGTTGCGCAGATCTGCCAGCAAGGCCTTCGCCTTATCATCGCGCGGCGATCCAGAAAGCACATCGATTTCTTCGCTGTAGCTCACGAAACCGTATTCGGAGTGATCGCTGTCATACGCGAGGCGACCGTCTCGGTTTGCCCGCCATCGCTCGACTTCGCTAGATTCCAGCGTTTCCGGCCAGTTGCGTGCGCGATATCGAAACAATAGCTCGTCTCCCCGTGGGTCCTTCAAGCGGCCGGCAAACGCGTGCAGTTCGTTGGGGTCGCTCAGTTGGATGGCGGCATGCGTGCGCACGTCCCGACGCTCGGGGAGGCTGTTGTACAAGGCTTGATCGACGTCGTCTACGCGTGAACTGTCGGCGTGGCGATTGGCGGTGTCGGATGCGCGGGCTTGGGTGAACAGGCGGCGACAGCGCTCCAGCAGGCCGGGTTCGATGAGAAGTCGCTGGGCGTGCAGCTGACACGTATGCCGATCAATTCCCAAACGTTGCAGCTCGTCCTCGGTGACGTGCGGCAAGTCGATCAGCGCAGGACACCTGTTTATATGCACTGCCTTTAGCGGCACCCGTGCCTCGCCTTCCGGCAGACTGGCGCGCGGCGCAAACAGGCGATCTTGCAGTTCATCGACAGTCATGGAGCACCAAGCATCCGGTGCGTCCTGGAGGTCGCAACAGATGATCTGATTGCGATTGCTCGGATGCTCAATCAGCGGCAAGACAATGGCCGCGCAGCCGCGCTCGGCGGGAAAGCGACCAGAAACATGTAGCACTGGTCGCTGTTGGAAGGGATCGAGCAGGTCGCGGGCGCGTGCCTTGTTGCGAAAGCCCAGGTGGTAACTCCAGAGTTTCGGCTGCGCGTGCTTGAACTTGCGGGCCAGGCCCAGGGTTGCTTCTACATCCGATAGCGCGTCGTGCGCCGATCCATGCGCCACACCATTGGCTGCCGCGAGATGCTCGAGACGAAAACTGGGAGCACCGTCCTCGCGCAGAGCCCAGTTGATTCCTGCCGGACGCATGGCGTAGGCGAGGCGCGCGTAATCCATCAAATCCCAGCGCGAGTTGCCTTGATCGAACTCGCGTCGGTAAGGATCGATGAAGTTGCGGTAGAAGCCATAGCGCAAGAACTCGTCGTCGAAGCGCAGGCTGTTCCAACCCACCCCACAGGTGCCGGCTTGAGCAAATGCGGCGGCAATGCGCTGCATGGCATGTGCTTCGATGATGCCGCGCTGGCGCAGATCAAGCGGCGACAATCCGGTGATCAGGCACGCGGCAGGCGAGGGCAACAGATCCAACGCCGGCTGAACATAGAAGGAGTAGGGATCGCCGATGACTTCGAGGTCAGTCGTCGTACGGATGGCGGCGAATTGGGCGATGCGGGTGCGGCGTGGATCGCGGCCGTAGGTTTCGAGGTCGTACCAGAGGAAACTTTCGGTCACCCTAAAATCCGCAGTTGGACGCACCCGAGTGTGCGTTTGGGAGGCCGACTGGCGCGAAACGACGAGGCGCAGGTTGAACACCTGCAACGAGGAGTGACAAAGTCAGGCGGCCTCCCAAACGTGCAATCGGGTGCGTAGCGGCCCACACCATACGGGTGCGTCGAACGAAGCCCATAAACTGCGGCGAACCAAGGACTAGCCCGGACTTTTCATGAATCGCGCACGCCCTCGTTCGGCGGCTTCGCCGCTGCGCGGGGCTTCCGCCCCGATGTCTCCTGACCGCACAGGGGATTCTCTTCAGTCGGCCGTAGATCCCAATACGGCGCTCCTTCCGAGAATCCCCTGTGCGATCAGTATCCTGCGCGATCATCGTGCGCATTCATGAAAAGACCGGGCTAGATGACATTTGGGAGCGGTCAACTGCGGTTTCTAGGGTCATGAGGCGTCAGCGCTGCGGCGGCGCAGCTGGCTGATCAACGATGTCGTCGGCGGCAAGTCTTCACTGATGTCGCGTAACGAAGGCACCGAGATGGGTCCGGTGGGTCGCAGATGCAGACGCGGCAGGCCGACTGCATTGCCTTGCGCGAGGTCGACGCCGCATTCGTGCAGGGCAATCAACACGGCGGGATTTTCTACGCATTCGGCCACCACGATCTTGCCAGCGGCCTCGGCAATGCTGACCAGCGCGGCGACGATGGTGCGGTCCAGCGGATCGTCCGGCAGGCCGGCGATGAGTGAGCCGTCGAGCTTGACGATGTCGGCTTCAAGCTGACGCAGATAGGCAAAGGTCGAGAAGCCAGTGCCGAAGTCATCGACAGCGATCCGGCAGCCGATCTCGCGCAAATCGTGGAGGATGCGTTGGGCGCCTGCGAGATCGTCAATTGCGTGCGACTCGGTGATCTCGAATACCAGGCAGGAAGCGTCAACATTGTGCTCGACGATCTTGCCGGTGACGTACTCGGCCAAGGTCATGTCAGACAGACTTTGCGAATGCAGATTGATGGTCAGATGCACCGGCCGCGGCGCGTCGCTGACTTCGCGCAAGGCGCGCAGGGCGTGGTCAACCACCCAACGATCTACTTCACGCATCATGCCAAAGCGTTCGGCGGTCGGCAGGAATGCGCCGGGCAAGATGAGTTCGCCGTGTTGATCGCGCATGCGAATCAGCACTTCAAACAGCGCTGGGCTTTCCGGATTGCGCGCCAATTGGCGGCGCCATAGATCGGTGCTGTCGGGTGTCAGCGCATCGCCAAAGATTCCACCCAGCGGAACGATAGGCTGGTATGCAAGCACGAAATGGTCGTTGCGCAACGCTTCTTCCAAGCGCGATGACCAGCCGAGATCACGATCCATCGCGGCGCGTTCGCCGGTCTCCTGCGTGTACAGCTGGGTGCGGTTTCGGCCGGCATTTTTCGCCAGATGCAGGGCGATATCAGCATGCGCCATCGCCTCGGTGGGCGTCAGGCTGCGTTGGTCCAGGCGACACACCCCAATGGATGTGGTGATGCGATAACTCTTGCCGGCATAAGTGAACGGCGAGTTGGTCAGCGCACGCCGGAAGCCATCGGCCAAGGCTTGCAGATTCTCGACATCGACATTGCGCAAGATCAGCGCGAACTCGTCGCCGCCCATGCGCGCCAAGTGATCACTGCTGCGCAGCCGCAGTTTGAGTCGCTTGGACACTTCCACCAACAGCTGGTCACCGGCACCGTGGCCGGCGGTGTCGTTGATGTACTTGAAGCGATCAACATCCATGAATAACAACAAGGACGTGAGATTGCTGCGTCGCAGCCTAGCCAGTTCCTGTTCGATCTGCCGTTCAAACCAGGCGCGGTTGTGCAGGCCTGTCAGCGCGTCGTGTTCAGCGGCACGCCGCAGTTCTTCCTCCATCACACGACGGGCGGAAATGTCACGGAACGCGACCACCGAACCGCTACGCTGCTCATCCACGCGCAACGGATAGACGGTGCATTCCACCGGCAACATGTGGCCATTGGCGGCGCTGAAGCAGGTTTGCCAACCGGTGATGCGATTGCCGCGACTGTAGGCTTGCAACAGCGGGCAGGCGCTGCGCAACTGATTGGATCCGTCCTGCTGCAAAGGATGAATAAGATCGAAGGCATCCGCGCCAATCGCGGCGCTTGCGCTTTCGTGGCCGAGCAGTTCGAGTGCGGCGGGATTGATCAAGCGGATGCGCGCATCCGAATCGACCACGTACACACCGTCACCGACCGATTGCAAAATGCACTCCAGGCGGCGGCGTTCGGTTTCTACGGCCTTGCGGTCGCGAACGGTGCGAGCCAGCGAAGTCAGCCGCGCGGTGAACAATTCCTTGGCTTCGCTCTTGAACAGGCACTCAATCGCACCGGCGGCCAAGGCATCTTGGATGACCGCATCGGAATAGGTGCCGGTGATCGCCGAAATCAACATGTGTTCGGTGCGACTGTCGGCCTTGAGCGCGCGTATCAGCACGGTGCCGTTGCTGTCTGGCATGTAGTAGTCGATGACGGCGATATCGAACGATTGCGCCAACGCTTTCTGCAGGCCTTCGTTGCAATTATTCGCGGTTTCGACTGTGAATCCGCCGCCACGCAAAAGTTTTGCGAAGGCAGCGCGCACGGTCGCCGAGTCATCCACCAGAAGCAGTCGAAGTGGCGCAGATTCGTGGGTTTCCAGCGGCTTTACCGATTGCCGCGGCAACGGATCCAGCAGTTGCTCAAGTGCTGCGCCTACTTCGTGATAATCGTTCCACTGCAGCAGCGCGGTGCGCGGGCGGATCATTCGCCAATTGATGGCGCCGTCACTGCTGCCATCTGACAGAACCAGAACCGGCAGGTGCTCGAAGCGACTGCCGTGCAGCAGGCCGAACACGTCTTCAATCAAGCCATCGACATGATCCGGCCAACCCAACACGACGCCGTCATTGCGAGCAGCGCCGCTGGCCATGCGCATCAGGGTGGCGTAGGCCTCGTCCAAGCCGGCCAATGCGGTCACCGCAAAGCCACGTTGAGTCAGCCGCACCGTCAGCGCGCGACGACGCGTCTGGGAAGTTTCGGCTAGCAGGATAGAACGCATCGCGCGATTGTTGCGCATTGCGAGTCCAGAAGGAAACGTCTTGAAAAGTCACACTTCGTTTCTGCCAGCCAACGGACGCCTAAAGCATGCGTTCGAGGATCTTGTAGCCAGCGAAATAGACGCCTATCGACGTGCCGAAACTGGTCAAGAAAAAATTGAGCAGAACGCGCGCCACTCGGTTTCGCCACCATCCGCGCGGCGAGGTCACGTCGTCGCGCAGGCGCGCGAAATCGGCAACGGTAGGTTTGCGCACGGTGGCTTCAATCAACGCGCTGACGGTGCCGGAAGACAAAGCCGGATGCAGTGGCGTCAATGGTGATGCGATGAAGGCACCGAGGATGCTCAGCGGATGCCCGCCTGCGAGGGTGCAACCGAGCGCACCCAACAGCCCCGTCGCGAGCACCCAATTGAGCACAAGATCGGCGCCCACATCGGTGCCCTGCGAAAATCCCCAAGCAAAGCCGCCCAGCACCAGCACCGCCAAAATGCTCGCTATCCACAAGCCCCAACGACCCGGCGGCGGCAGTGCGTTGAGTTCGGCTTGTTGGTTGGATGGATCACCTTGATTGGATTTCAGATGCTCGGCCAAGCCTGCAAGATGCCCCGCACCCACGATGGCGAGCACACGTTGACCAGATTTTCCCTTTGCCTGTTGGCGCAACGCGGCGGCCATGAACAGGTCGCGCTCAGCAATCAGTGCGTGGTGCAGGCCTTTGCTGCGCTGAGCAAACTCGGAGAACGTGCTCTCCAGCACATCGCCGTTCTTCAAGCGCTCGATCTCGGCCTCGTCGACGCCGTCATCGACAATTACGCTGGCCATGAGACCGCTCAGCAGTTTGATACGATCCCACCAACCCACGGCGGCGTAGGTGCGACGCAGCGTGGTCCCCACATCGCGATCAATGCGCCACACCGGCAAGCCGCGCTTTTCGGCCTCTTCAAATCCTGCGCGCATCTCAGCACCGGGTTCGACGCCAAGTTGCTCGGCAAGCCGTCGTTGATACGCCGCCAGCGCCAGGTTGGCGGCGACCATGCCGGTCTTGCCTTCGCGCACAACCCGAAACAGGTCCAGCGAGGCCAGCGCATCCGGATTGCGCATGCCGCCATAACGTGACTCGCACAGCTCCACCGCAACCGCGTCGTAGTGCCTTTCATTCAATAGGCTGTGGACCGCATCGACGCTCGCGCGCGACACGTGCGCCGTGCCCAGCAAGGTGAAGTGCACACCGTCACGCTCGACTTCAAGCAAGGGTTGGCCGAGCAGGGGGTCGATGTGGGTTGTGCTGGACATCGCATCAGCCGTGACCTGCTCAGGGTCGGGAATCGGCGAGGCTTCGGACAATGGCTGGGGCATGAGGTAGCGGATTGATTCTGGAATTGGTGCCCATTTGAACAGGCGGCGAGTAGGTCAGCGTGAGCAGATGGTCACGCCGGTCGCCGCGTGACTATTCGCACCAAGCGCTAAAGAATTCAGTCGCGATACCGCCTGAGCAGGTCGGCATAGGCGTCAATGCGCCGATCACGAAGAAAGGGCCAGATGCGGCGAACCGCGTCGGATCGCGCGAGGTCCAAATCGGCCATCAACAATTCGGGATCGCTTGGGCCTGCTTGCGCAACCAATTCGCCCTGCGGCCCAGCGACAAAGCTTGAACCCCAGAACTGGATGCCACCTTCGCCGGCTGGGGCGGGCTCAAAGCCGCAGCGATTGACGCTTAACACGGGAATGCCGTTGGCCACCGCATGCGCGCGCTGACTGATGATCCAAGCGTCGCGCTGGCGAGCTTTTTCTGCATCGCTGTCGGCGCGATCCCAGCCGATCGCAGTCGGGTAGAGCAGCAGTTGTGCCCCCGCCAACGCCATCAAACGCGCAGCCTCCGGGTACCACTGGTCCCAACACACCAGCACACCGAGACGGCCCACCGAGGTGTCAATCGGCTCGAATCCAAGATCACCTGGGGTGAAGTAGAACTTCTCCAGAAATCCCGGATCGTCAGGAATATGCATCTTCCGATAGCGGCCCAACAGGCGCCCATCGCTTTCCAGGACCACTGCGGTGTTGTGAAACAAACCCGGTGCGCGTCGCTCGAATAGCGAGCCGACGATCAC
>JBBQQV010000094.1:0-8900 GCA_038215505.1 Lysobacterales bacterium | reverse complement strand
GGACGCCGCTTGGCGGCGCGGCGCAGCCTTGGGGTTTCGTCTGATCGGGCAATGTCCGCTCCTAGCCGATCTGAGCCGGTCAGAATCTCGCCCGATGCGGGCAAATTCGCTGGCGGGCGTGGTCATTTTTCTTGGCGGGACTGGGCAACCGGCTAGCGGTTTGCAGCAACGCTCAGCAGCGGGTGCGCAGCGATTCCCGACCACGTTCTTGCGCGGCAGGACTTTCGAATCCCTTGGACTGGGAATGGCCCCACGCCTTTTCGATGGCAATCGCCGCATCGGGCGTCTTGCAGGCCGTGTCGAAGTGATCGATCTTGACCTTGCCGATCCGCTGCGCAGCTGCGGTGGCCGCCGCACGCAAGGCAGCGCTGCGGCAGCCGATGGCGATGACGGTTTGATTCATCACCTCACGTTGACCGTTGGGTACGCCGTGGATGCGGCTTTCGATTTCCTGCAGGCGTTCGGCAAACCACGTCTCGGCAATGGACTCGTCAGCCATCGCGAGCGCACCCACCAGTGTCCAGCCGACGCAGCGCAGGGAGTCGGGGGTGGCGCCCAGCCAGCGTTGCACACAGCCTTGCGCGTGCGGACCCTCGGCGGCTACCTGAGCGACATAGCCGCTGCACATGCGCGCGCACGGGTCCAGCGCCCAGGCATCGAGTTCGGCCTCGGACATGCGCTGCGGATCGACCACTTTGACCGCCAGATTGCGCGCATCGAAGTTGTTGGTCTGCCACAGCGCCAACGCCAGTTCGTGGTCGACTTTGATCTTTTTCAGCAACGTCTTCAGGGTCGCAAAGCTCACCCCAAACATTGGCTGAGTCACCCCGTGGCGAGCATAGGTTCTGCGCGTCTGCTCCGAACCCGCCGCTTCTAACGCAGCCATCGCTTCGGCCAGCGTCAGCCTTGACTGTGCGACCTTTGCCGGTGCCGGTTTACGCGCCGCAGTGGACTTAGTGGACATGGTTCCCTCGCTTCTGGTCGACACGGTTTCGGGGTGTATTGAACAAGAGCAGCGGAGCCAGCTCCGCTCTGCAAGTTCAATTGCATCGGCGCAGCGCTGTCGGCTTTTGTAAAGCCGAGCTTGCTCGGCTGCTTGCAGCAATTCTGCACATGTGTGGGCAACTCACAACAGGCGATTGGGCGGGTCCACGCCCAACAGGTAAGCTTCCATCAACGCCACTTCCTCGCAGTTTTCCCCCTCGCCAGCGCGATCAATCACCAGAAAATCGCTGACTGCATCCAATGCCAGCAGCGGGTGATGCCAGGTGCCGCGATGGAAATTCACGCCTTCGCCAGTGCTTGCCAAGAACGCGCGGGGGCGGTCGCTGGGCGAGCTGGCGACTACGATCAGGTAGGGCGTTTTCGACAGCGGGATGAAGGCTTGGCTGCCCAGGGGATGGCGTTCCAGCATGCGGATTTGGAATGGCATCGGTCGCGGTTGCGCCCGGACCATGCTGATCAGTGGATGGCCGTTCCCGGAAGCACAATCGACGCGGCCCAGCGCGTGAAAGCGTTGCGCGGTGCCTTCGTTGATGAGCAAGGTGTGAGCGGCGCTGCTGGTCGCGATGACATCGCCGAATGGCGCAAACGCGGCCAGCGTCAGCGGTTCGATGAGCAAGCGTGGTCGCGCTTCGGGGTTTGAGTGAGCATCCGCGGGCATGGCCGTAGTGGCGTCCCTTGCATTCCCAGCGATGCTCACGCGGGCCGACCGCGAAGCCGCAATCGCGACACGCCGCCGTCGGGGAAAATGTTGAAACGCAGATGACTGACGGGGCCAAGCGGCACGATCTCACTGGTGAAGTAGTGCTGGTGATTCATTTGCAATGACTGCTCGGATAACAGGGTCGGCCAGAACATGGCTTGCGTGACCAGTGACTCAGGCGTGCCACCGCTCACATGCATGGCTTGGATCGAGCAGCGATCCGGGAAGTTGCCCTTGAAATGGCAGGTGTCGACTTCGATGGCCTCGATCAGTCCTGGCCGCGCCAAGGCGATCAGACACCAGTCGTTGCCGGGCTCGCGACGGCGGCGCGTTTCCCAGCCGTCGCCCATATGAATGCCGCGACCCGGCAGCAGCAAGGATGACGCCGGGCCGAAGTGTTGATTGTTGGCGGCCACCACGTTGCCCCCATGCAGCGCCGACGCGAGGTCGATCAACCCATCACTATCGACGGCGGCGGAATCGAACTCGGGCTCGCCGTAAGCGCGCAGACGGGCGAGACCGCCATCCGGGAACAGATTGACCCGCAAATGGGTGACCACGCGGCTGCCGTCGCAGGCAAAATAATGATGGCTGTTGCCGCTGAGGTTGACCGCTGGTAGCAGCGGCAGCCACTCGCTGTTGGCGTCTGCATCCGCATTGCCAGCGGTGCCGTAGCAGGCGTCAACGGAAGCCGCTGGCGGGTAGTTGCCGGTGAAATGGGCGGTGTCGAGATCCAGCCCATGAATGCGACCCGGTCGCGCCAAACGGACAATGCACCAGTCGTGTCCAGCGACACGCTTGCGGCGGCTTTCCCAACCGTCCATCCACTTGCCATTGTCGTCGTACTTGTCGGCGATGAACTGCGCCGGTGCAGGATTGAGCATGCGTTCCTTGTCGGCGAAGAACTCGTCGCTGGCGGCGAGCGCAGTGGCACCTAGGCGGGCATCCGCGAGGTTCACGAAGCGCTGGGTAAAGTCGGGGGCGTTGGGATCGGTGTCTAGGCGGGCCATGTCGTTTCTCTGGAAGGAATGAAGTTCAGACAGCCGCAGGCGGCGTGCTGGACAAAGACCTGCCGAACAGGTCAGCCAACCGCAGCGCGGCGATGCGCTCGATCTGGCTGAGCGCCGCCGCGAATTCGACGTCCTGCGGGTTGCCGACGCGCGCTTGCAGCTGCTCGATGATGCTGCCGCGTGTGTGACCGCGCACCGCCAAAATAAACGGAAAGCCGAAGCGTTGCTGATAGCGATCGTTCAATGTGCTGAGCTGGGCGAACTCTGCCGCTGTGCAGTCGCGCAGGCCGGCGCCACCTTGCTCTAAGTTGGAAGCGTCAGTGAGTTCGCCACGCACGGCGGCTTTGCTGGCCAGTTGCGGATGGGCTCGGACCAGGTTCAATTGTTGGCCGACATCAGCAGCGGCGACGACGGCGCACATGGCCGCATGCAGCGCAGCCAGCGATTCGAAAGGCCGCGCTTGGCATGCGCCAGCGGCTACCCAGGGCGAGTGCTCAAAGATCGCGGCCAAGCTCGCGGTGAAGCTCGCTGCATTCAGCGCGTTCAATTGATCGAGCGTCATCCGCGAATATCTTCTGCTGGTGGCGGTGGGTGCCGTTCGCGCCAGTGATTGGCGATATCGATGCGCCGACACACCCACACCGCATCGTGCTTGGCGATGTGATCGAGAAAACGCTGCAACGCGACAATCCGGCCCGGCCGTCCGAGCAATCGACAATGCATGCCAATCGACAGCATGCGCGGCGTCTCTGCGCCCTCGTTGTACAAGGCGTCGAAACTGTCGCGCAGATACTCGAAGAAGTGGCCGGCCGTATTGAAGCCTTGCGGCGTGGCAAAACGCATGTCGTTGCAGTCGAGTGTGTAGGGCAGCACCAGATGCGCTTGCGTGCTGCCATCTGCGAGCGTGACTGGCATCCACAGCGGAAGGTCGTCGCCGTAGTAATCCGAGTCGTAGGCAAAGCCGCCATGCTCGACCAGCAGGGCACGCGTGTTCGGGCTGTCGCGGCCGGTATACCAGCCCTGCGGCGCGCTGCCGGTGAGCTCGCGATGAACCTGCACGGCGAGCCGCAGATGCTCGCGCTCATCAGCGACGGACATGTTCTGGTAATGAATCCAGCGCCACCCGTGCGAGGCGATTTCATGGCCGTTTTGTATGCAGGCACGGACAAACTCCGGCTGCCGCTGCATCGCCATTGCCACGGCAAACACGGTCAACGGCAAGCCGCGGCGCTCGAACTCACGCAGGATGCGCCAACCGCCGACGCGCGAGCCGTATTCGTAAATCGACTCCATGCTCATGTGCCGCGCCGGATACGCTGTCGCGCCGATGATCTCGGACAGGAACTGCTCACTGCCAGCGTCGCCATGCAAGACGCAGTTCTCGCCACCTTCCTCCAAATTCAGGACAAATTGCACGGCGATCCGCGCGCCGCCGGGCCAGTCAGCCTGCGGTGGCTTGCGGCCGTAGCCGGTGAGATCGCGTGGATAGTCGGTGGTGATTGGCATGCGTAGGAGCGGGTGAGGGAGGCTGCAAGACGTGGATGGTGGGAGTCATCGTGGCCCGACACAAGCGGGCAGGCCACGGTGTCTCATTTAACGCGCGCTATGCTCGTCCACCGCCAGCCAGCGAATGAGTCAGCGTATGCCAGGCACACAAAAAGAAGTCGTGTTCCGCTTTCTTGCCGAACCTACCGACGTCAATTTCGGCGGCAAGGTGTTTGGCGGAGCGGTGATGAAGTGGATCGATCAAGCCGGCTTTGCCTGTGCAGTGGGATGGAGCGGGCAGTACAGCGTGACTGCTTACGTCGGCGGCATCGCGTTCGAGCGGGCAATCAGTATCGGCGACATCGTCGAAGTGCGGGCGCGCGTGCTGCACACCGGCACCACCAGCATGCACATCGCCGTTGGCGTGTGGGCGCGCAATCCTCGTGGCGCAAGCAACGCTAGGACTTCACATTGTTTGATGGTGTTTGTCGCGATTGATGAACACGGCACGCCGATCCCAGTGCCTGCGCTCATGCCTGCCAACGAGCGTGAACAGGCACTCAGCGACTACGCCAAGCACGCGGCCGATATTCGGCGCGAGGAGCAAGCGGCGCAAGATGCCAATCTGCTTGATTTGGAAGCGGTATTCGGGTGTTCGCTGGGGGCGTAAGGCGATCTGGAAATCGTTGTCGCAGCAAATGTGAGAGCAGCTGCGCAAGCTCGGCTCTGCATCGGCATGAGTGCTCTTTTTGATGGGTTCGTCAACTGAGGCAAACACTGGTGGAGCGCGCCGCGGCGCTTGTTCTGCTTTGCTTGGCTTTGCTTGCTGCTGGCCTGAAGTGCTGCTGGCCTGAAGTAAAGCCTGAAGTAAATCCTGAAAGGAATCGGGGCCTGAACTAGCTGGGGGCTAGCACCGAAACGAATACCCGACTCCATAAATCGAAGTGATCGGGCCTTCGCCATCGCTGTCGCCACCTACTTCGGCCAACTTGCGGCGCAAGTTTTTGATGTGGCTGTCGATGGTGCGGTCGCTGACCACGTGGTCGTTGAGATAGATCATGTCGAGCAGGGCGGCGCGCGTGTAGACGCGTCCGGGGCGCTGTCCTAAGCCACACAGCAGGCGAAACTCGACTGGTGTCAGATCGAGGCGTACGCCGTGCCAGCGCGCTTCGTAGCGGCTTTCATCCAGGCTGAGCAGGGAGCCGGGCGTGGCTTCGCGCCAGTCGATTGATCGGCGCAACAGGGCGCGCACGCGGGCTGCGACTTCGGACGCGTGGAAGGGTTTGCAGATGTAGTCGTCCGCGCCCAGATCGAGGCCACGCAAACGGTCGGCCTCAGCGGCTTTGGCGGTAATCATGATCAATGGCACCTGGCTGAAGGCGCGGATGGATCGGCACAAGTCGAAGCCGTTGGCATCGGGCAAGACCACATCCAGCAACAGCACAGTGGGTGGTCTTGCACGCACGCTGGCGAGCACCGGCGCACCGCAGTTCAGCACGTTGACCGCAAAGCCTTGGTCAACCAAGGTGTCTTCGAGTAAAGCCGCCAAACTCGGCTCGTCTTCGACGATCAGCGCGGTGCGTGCGGGGGCTGCCGGCGTATCGGTAGGTGTGTTCACTCGCTGTACCTGCTCCTCAGTTGCTCCATGATCTACGGGCATTATGTGGAAATTGCGGACGATGGATGAGCACTGCTTAGAGTGAGCGCCGAGGCCAAGCACAAGTCGGGTGCAACGCGTCGTTGGCTGCTGCAGGCCGGCGCGGCGTTGCTTATCTGCGTGCTGGGATTGGCGACGGCCAGCGTGCAGGCCGACAGCTACGACGATCGCCGCGTGCGCACCGGCGCGCGTCTGGTTCGCGCCCTGTTGGCTGCGGATGAGGACGCTTCCGGCAGGGCCAAGGCGAGCGGGCAGCTTGCAGTGCAGGTGTATGCGGGCGCAAACGCATCGGTTGACGCCATCATTCCGCTGATCGCACCGATGGGCGATGCCGGACCGACGAAAGTGCGTGGACTGCCAGTGCGAGTGACGCGGGCGCAGCGCCTGCCGCCAGATTCCGAGCCTTTGCCGACTGTGGTGTTTCTGGCGGTGCCGTTGGACAGCGCAGAGTTTTCCGAGCTGCTGGCATGGTGCATTGCCAATGGCGTGGTCCTTTACTCACCGTTTGAAGGCGACGTGGAACGCGGGGCGACGGCTGGTCTGTCGGTGCAGGCCAAGGTGCAGCCCTTCCTCAACCTGGCCACCTTGGAAGCCTCCAGGATCAAGCTGCGGCCATTCTTTCTCGATCACTCGCGGGTGTGGCGGTGATCCGGCGCGCTCCCCGCGTGGTCATTGTCGTGTTCGCTTTGTTGGCGGCAATTCTTGAGCTGGGCTTGGTCGGCTATTGGAATCTACTGCTGGAGCCACGCTTGCGTCGCGAAGCGCTACTGCAGGCGCAGGTGTTGGCGCAGGCGCAAGCCGCTCCCATCGCCCAGGCATTGGCGAGCGAAGCCGAGCAGGAGCGGGTGTTGCGTTTGGATGAAACCATTGATGCGCTGTTACTTCTGCGTGATCCGTTACATGACAGCCCATTTTTCGCGGCCTTGAAACTGCGCATTGACTACAGCAGCCTGGCGGCGAAAGAGGGCAGTCTTGAGCGTGATGTGGGCGATCTGAATGCGACGGGATTTGCGGTCAGCAGCGAGCTTTACGATCCCTTTAGCGGCAGCCTCATTGGGGTGGCGCATTTCGTCGTCAATGATCGTTTCTATGTTTCGTTCAGTACCGATGTGCGTAATCAACTGATTGCGCAAGGCACGTTTCTGGTCTTGCTTCTGGCCGGATTGGGTGGCGTGCTGGCGACCTTGCTGGGCAAGCTGGAGCGCCAACAGGAACATCGTCTGCACGCCGAACAGGCGCTGGCTGCCAACGAGCGCAAATACAGTCGTTTGATCGACAACTTGAACAATTACTTTGTGTATGCGCGCGATGCCTCGGGACAGTTGCTGTCGGTCAGCGAATCCGTCGCGCGGGTCATCGGGGTCAGTGCGACGGAGCTGTTGCGCGGACGCAAAGATCTGCTTAGCGACGACCCGGTCAATCAGCAGTCTCTGCAGCGTTTGCAGGCCACCCGCCTGCAAGCGAGCAGCCAATTCGAGTTCGAGTTGCGCAACAGTGTCGGCGACCTGCGTCGCATCGAGTGCAGCGAAGTGCTGGTGCGAGATGCCGATGGCGCGATTACGGCGATTGATGGCATCGCCCGCGACATCACCGAGCAGCGGCGCTTCGAGGCCGAGTTGCGCGAGGCCCGCATCAAGGCCGAATCCGCCAACCAGGCCAAGAGCCAGTTTTTGGCCAACATGAGCCATGAGATTCGCACGCCGATGAACGCCGTCATCGGCATGGCGACCTTGCTCGGCAAGACAACCCTTGAGCCCCGCCAGCGGCAGTTGCTAAGCCAGCTGGATTCATCGGCGCGAATGCTGCTGGGCATTCTTGACGACATTCTTGATCTGTCACGCATCGAGGCCGGCAAGCTGGGGCTGTTGACCCGCCGTTTCGATCTGGATGCCTTGCTGACTGACCTGACCACCGTGGTCGGCCAGCGTGCCCGCGATAGTCGCCTGGACGTATTGATCGATCTCGACCCGACGCTGCCGCGGCAGTTGCTGGGCGATGCCATGCGCTTGCAGCAGGTGTTGGTCAATCTGGTTGTCAATGCGCTGAAGTTCACCGAGCGCGGCGAAGTGGTGGTCGCGATCCGGATTGAGGAACAGCAGGGGTCGCGACTCAGCCTGCGTTTCAGTGTCCGCGATACCGGCATCGGCATCGACCCCGAGCAGTTGCCCCGCCTGTTCGAGCTGTTCACCCAGATGGACGAATCGAGCACGCGCAAACACGGTGGCGCCGGTCTCGGCTTGGCGATCAGCAAGCGTCTGGTCGAGTTGATGGGCGGCGAGATGGGCGCGGAAAGCACGCCCGGTGTCGGCAGTCACTTCTGGTTCACCGCCCGCTTTGAGGTGGCGGCTGAGCCTGCGCCGACACCGCCACGCAGCTTGGCGTGGTCAAACGGATTGCGCGCTTTGGTGGTCGATGACAACGTCACCGCGCGCGAGGTATTCGGCAGCATGCTGGAGTCGCTGCGCTTTGAGGTTCGGTTAGCCGCATCCGCTGAACATGCCATCGCGCTGTTCGGGCAAGCCGAGTCTGACTTCGATTTGCTGGTGATCGATTGGAGCTTGCCGGGCATGAACGGGATAGATGCGGTGCGCGCCCTGCGGCGTGATGCGCGGTGTCCGGCATGCGTCATGGTCACCGCGCATGCTGACGAGCAGCTGGCTGCGGAGGCAGAGCGCGCCGGCATCGATGTCTTTCTGCACAAGCCGGTCAGTCCCTCGGCGCTGTTTGACGCGGCCATGCAAGCGATCAGTCGGCATCGCTTGCCCGCCAATGACCGACCGCAGCCTGAGCCATCGTTACCTAGCCGATTTGCGCCAGGGCAACGCGTTTTATTGGCGGAAGACAATCCGATCAACCAGCAGGTTGCCGGTGAGCTATTGGCCGGATTCGGGCTGACCGTCGTGTTTGCAGAGAATGGCTTGGCGGCCTTGCAATGCCTGCGCGAGCAGCAGGTGGATCTGGTGTTGATGGACGTGCAAATGCCTGAGATGGATGGCATCGAAACCACCCGACGAATCAAGCTGGATCCTGCGCTTGCGAACTT
>JBBQQV010000093.1:0-8931 GCA_038215505.1 Lysobacterales bacterium | reverse complement strand
GGCTCCAGCGCCGGCGGTCCGATGAAGTTGGCAGCGGAGTTCGCTGCGTCAGACTCCTGGTCCTGGGCGACCACCGCCGTGGTGATGATTGCGGCAGTGACGAGCAGACTCGCAAGCAGCATCCGCTGCCAGTGCGGTAATCGCATCACTCCGCCTTGCTGCAGCGAGCGCAAATGCCGTGCACTTCGAGCGTCTGTGCTTGCGGTCGAAACCCAAGGGCGGATGCGCGCTGCGCCAGCAAGCGGGTGACCTCTTCGTCTTCCAGTTCAACCGCCACCTGGCAGCGGTTGCAAATCAGAAACGGCACCGAATGCGATTGCCTTGGATGATGACAACCCACAAACGCCGCGATCGATTCAAGCTTGTGGATAAAGCCATTCTCGAGCAAAAAATCGAGCGCTCGATAGACCGTAGGCGGCGCGGTCGGCCCGTGCGTGTCGCGCATCAACTCGATCAATTCATAGGCTTTCACTGGCGTCTTCGAGCCAGCAATCAAACTCAGAACCTGCAAACGCAGCGGAGTGAGCCGCACCCCGCGCTCGCGACACACATTGGCGACTTCCGCAAGCAAACTGCGGCTGTCATGAACGTGTTGCTCGGGGTGCGAACAGACCTGCTGATGTGCAATTTGCGTCATACAAAGCATCTTAACCCGGACTTTTCATAAATCGCGCACGCCCTCACTTGTCTTGCGACCGCACAGGGCAGTCACTTCAGTCGGCCGTCAGAGAATCCCCGGTGCGATCTGATCCGACACGAGGATCGCGCGCTTTAATGAAAAGGCCGGGGTGGCATGGGCATTGCGGGCAGCCACGTGGCAACAGCGGGCCTTCAGCGCGTGGATTCATTCACGCTTTTGCAATGGCTGCTTCGATCCGAAGCAAGGCTTGCTCGCGCCCCGTCAAGAACACGGTGTGCTCAATCGATGGCGACACGGCAGTGCCGGTGATCGCTACCCGCAACGGCTGCGCCACCTTGCCCATGCCCAGGCCCA
The DNA here is from genome assembly GCA_038215505.1 of Lysobacterales bacterium. Lineage (GTDB taxonomy): Bacteria > Pseudomonadota > Gammaproteobacteria > Xanthomonadales > Xanthomonadaceae > JANNWF01. The sequence goes on along the minus strand of JBBQQV010000093.1, from coordinate 7,937 downwards.
ATATCTCAGCCACGCGGCGCAAGCCAGCATCAACGGCAGTCGGGCTCCACTCGGTCAATCCACTCAACTCGGCTCGCACCGCTTCCAATGTGGCCGCCGTACCCAGCAGATGTTTGCTGACCGCCGCCTCGTCGTAGCTCTGCAACGGGGTAAACCACACGGCGGCACGCTCGGCCATGTCTTTGAAGTTCTTCACCCGATCACGCAGGGCGACAATGACGTCCGCCGCGCGCGGTCCGCTCTCAAGATCGAACCCGGCCGCCCGCAGGTGCCATTCGAAATGGGGCGCCAACGACTCAGGATCATCCGTCTTCAGGTAGTGCTGATTCAGCCAAGACAACTTGTCGATATCGAAGCGCGAAGGCGATTGGTTGACGTCCTCGCAGCGGAACAGCGCAATCAGTTCCTCACGCGAAAAGATTTCCTGGTCACCATGTGACCAACCCAGACGCGCCAGGTAATTGAGTACCGCATGCGGCAGAAAGCCGTCATCACGGTATTGCATCACGCTGACCGCGCCGTGCCGTTTCGACAGCTTGGTGCCATCGGGTCCAAGGATCATCGGCAGGTGCGCAAACGTTGGCACCGGCGCACCCAGTGCGTGATAGATATTGATCTGCCGAGGTGTGTTGTTGACATGGTCGTCGCCGCGCACGACATCGGTCACCCGCATGTCGACATCATCCACAACAACGGCGAAGTTGTAGGTCGGATAGCCGTCCGAACGCACCAGCACCAAGTCATCAAGCTCGTTATTACTCCACTCGATGCGGCCTTTCACCTTGTCCTCAAACACCACGCTGCCGGTGCTGGGATTGCGGAAGCGCAGCACGCGATTAGGGTCCTCGCGCAGCGGCTCGTGCAAGTCACGGTAGTGACCGTTGTAACGCGGCTTGCGACCTTCCGTCATCGCCTGCGCGCGCATCGCATCGATCTCTTCGCGCGACTCATAGGCGTAATAAGCCTTGCCTGCCCGCAACAATACCTCAGCGACTTCGCGATAGCGCTCCAGGCGCAGGGTTTGATAGTAAGGGCCTTCGTCAGCCACCAGACCCAACCATTGCATGCCGTCGACGATGGCCTGTACGGCCGCATCAGTGCTGCGCTCGCGGTCGGTATCTTCCACCCGCAAAATAAACTCGCCGCCTTGCCGGCGCGCCTCCAACCAGCTGTATAGCGCGGTACGGGCGCCGCCGATGTGCAGGAAGCCAGTGGGACTGGGGGCAAAGCGCGTGCGGCAGGTCATCGGGGCAGGCATCAAAAAGCGGGGGAGCGATTCTACCCGAGCAAACTACCCGAGCAGCCTGCTGATGCACCCTATTGGAGTAACCTCCCGGCTGCACGCTAGCGAGCGCAGGGAGCCGCGCAGTCGGCGCTGCGTCAAACCTCGGTTGCCAGTCAGCACGTCACCGGTCAGTCGCCAAGCCTTGCCCAGCAAGCGCTTGGCCACCCAAGCTTTCGCAGCCGTGCCTCTCCGCCTATCATCCGTCCCCATTACCCGTCGTGGAGTGTCACCATGTTTACCCGTCTCGTGATCGCCGCTGGCTTGCTGCTTCCAGCGTGTGTACTGGCCCAAGAAACTGCAGCACCTGCGCCAGCTGCAGTCGCCGACCCGGCCACTGTCGCTGAAGTCGTGGCACCGAACCCACGGCTTGCCCTGCGCACCAACCAAGGCGACATCATCATCGAATTGGAAGCCACCAAGGCACCCAAGAGCACCGAGAATTTCCTCCAGTACGTCAAGGATGGCCATTACAACGGCACCATCTTTCACCGTGTGATCGACGGCTTCATGGCGCAAGGCGGTGGCTTCACCTCTGACTTGCAGATCAAGCCAACCAAGCCGGCCATTCAAAATGAAGCCAACAATGGCCTGAGCAATCTGCGCGGCACCCTGGCGATGGCGCGCACCGGCGAGCCACATTCGGCGCAGGCGCAGTTCTTCATCAATCTGGTCGACAACCCGCGCCTCGACTTTGTCAGCGAGCAGAATGGTTTCACTTGGGGCTATGCCGTGTTTGCCAAAGTAGTCGAAGGCATGGACGTGGTGGACCGCATTCGGGTGATCCCGACCGGGCCGCAAGGTCCTTTCGCCAAGGATGTGCCAACTCAGCCGGTGATTATCGAGCGCGTTGATTTGCTTGAGGCTTCGGCCATTCCGGCAGCTACCGAGCCCACTTCCACGGCTCCAGCCACGCCGCCCGCCACGCCACCGGCGCAGTAAGGCACTGATTCGCGGACAACATGGCCCTGCCCTGCAGGGCGAGTCGCATGCGCACACTGTTCATTTCCGACCTGCACCTCGATCCATCGCGGCCAGCGCTGACGGCGATCCTGCTGCGTTTTCTCGCTGGGCCGGCGCGCAGCGCGGATGCTCTGTTCATCCTCGGGGATCTGTTCGAGGCTTGGATCGGCGACGACGCGGCCGACACGCTGGCAGATTCGGTAGCCAGCGGTTTGCGTGAACTCGTTGAGTCTGGCGTACCGGTGGGCTTCATCTGCGGCAATCGCGATTTCCTGCTCGGCGCAGACTACGCCGCGCGCTGCGGCATGCGGCGACTGCATGACCCGTGCGTGGTATCGCTGGACGGTCGCCCCACCCTGCTCAGTCACGCTGACGCCCTGTGCATCGGCGATCTGGCTTATCAAGCCTTTCGACGACAGGTGCGTGACCCGGAGTGGCAAGCAGGCTTTCTCGCCCAATCCCTGACCGCCCGTCGCGCCTTTGCGGAGCAAGCACGCAGCGCCAGTGCCGCCCATCAACGCGGCATGGATGCGCTGATCAGCGACGTCGATGTTGCCAGCGTGGCGAGCATGCTGGCGTTTTACGGTATTGATCGCCTCATCCACGGCCACACGCATCGACCCGCGACACACGTGTTCGAGGTCGATGGACGCCAGTGCGAGCGCATCGTGCTCGCCGACTGGCGGGAGCAGGGCGAGGCCTTGCTGGTGGACGGGAGCTTGCTGACTCGGTTGGTGTTGAACTAACTTCGGGGCGGTTTGGCTGGAGGACCAAGATCCGCCGGCGGAATGTAGGGTGCGACTTGCACGCACCATTTCCTGCGTCGAGCGGAAGCTGGTGCGTCCGAGACGCAGCCTACGTCACTGCCGACATTCGCGCAGGTGCCCTACCAAACGATGGGTTGGGTTGGCGGGTCAAGGCGCCCTGCGCCTACCCTGATCTCAGAAATGAATCACCGTCCGAATCGACTTGCCTGCATGCATCAAGTCGAATGCTTCGTTAATTCGCTCAAGCCCCATGGTGTGGGTGATGTACGGATCCAGATCAATCTCGCCGCGCATCGCTTGTTCAACCATGCCCGGTAGCTGCGTGCGGCCCTTGACGCCACCAAACGCCGAGCCGCGCCAGACGCGGCCGGTCACCAACTGGAAGGGCCGCGTGCGAATCTCCTGACCGGCTCCGGCGACGCCGATGATGATGCTCTCGCCCCAACCTTTGTGGCAGCACTCAAGCGCTGAGCGCATGACATCGACGTTGCCGATGCACTCGAAACTGTAGTCGACGCCGCCGTTGGTCAAATCGACGATCACTTGCTGCACGGCAATGCCGGCGTGATCGCGCGGATTGATGCAGTCGGTCGCGCCCAATTGTCGTGCCAGCGTGAACTTGTCGGGATTGATATCGATCGCAATGATGCGGGCCGCCTTGGCCATGACGGCGCCTTGAATCACTGCCAGGCCAATGCCACCAATGCCGAACACGGCGACGCTCGATCCTGGCGTCACTTTGGCGGTATTGAGCACGGCACCGATGCCGGTGGTAACCCCGCAGCCGAGTAGACAGACCTTCTCCAGCGGCGCCGCTTTGTTGATTACGGCCAGCGAAATCTCCGGGACCACGGTGTACTCGGAAAACGTACTGGTGCCCATGTAGTGATAGATCGATTGACCGTTCTTGGAAAAACGGCTGCTCGAATCCGGCATCAAGCCCTTGCCTTGAGTCGCCCGCACCGCTTGGCACAGGTTGGTCTTGCCGCTGGTGCAGAACGAGCACGTGCGGCACTCGGCGGTGTACAGCGGAATGACATGATCGCCCACCGCGACCGAGGTCACCCCGGCACCGATCTCCTCGACAATACCGCCACCTTCATGACCCAGCACCGCCGGGAAAATGCCTTCCGGATCATCTCCGGACAGAGTGAACGCATCGGTATGACAGACGCCGGTGGCGACGATGCGCACCAGTACTTCACCGGCGCGCGGACCTTCGAGGTCGATCTCTTCAAGCTGTAACGGCTTGCCAGCTTCCCAAGCGACTGCGGCGCGGGTTTTCATCGGTAGTTTCTCCTTCAAAATCGAATGGGGAATTCTGGTTGATTGAAGCTTTGCGCTCAATTGGTTGTGGTATCAGCCGTGCCCTGTGGGAGCGGCGGAAGCCGCGAAAGCAACTTCGGGGCAACGATTTCGCGGCTTCCGCCGCTCCCACAAATACCGCGAGGCGCAGCCATCCACCATCGCAAGCAAGTGCAGCCACTAGTCATCGCAGGCGTGCCGCCACTTCCTCGCCAATCGCCAAACTGGCCGTGAGCCCTGGCGATTCAATGCCGAACAGATTGATCAGGCCGGCGATGCCATGCACCTTGGCATCTTGAATCATAAAATCCGGATTGTGCTGACCTGGGCCGACCAGTTTGGGCCGGACGCCAACGAAATCGGGCTGCAGATCGGCCGCCTGCAAGCTCGGCCACCAACGTTTCACGTCGGCGGCAAAGTGCTCGCGTTGGCTGTCGTCAAAGGTGTAATCGACGCGCTCGCGATAGCGCAAATCCGGACCAAAGCGCGCGCGGCCGCCGAGATCAAATCCAAGATGCACGCCGAGTCCGCCACGTTCGGGCAGCGGATAGATGAGTCGTGAGAAAGGCACCCGCCCACGCACGCTGTAGTAGTGGCCAGCGCCGAAATACAGCTTCGGGATATGCGCGGCATCAAGGCCTTCGATCTGCGATGCCACATCCATCGCGCCCAGCCCGGCGGCGTTCACCAGCATGCGCGCAGTGACGCTGTCGCCACTGCCCGTTTCGATTCGGAACAGGCCGTCTGCGCGTCTGACTGCGGCAACTTCGGTCTCACAAATCACTCGACTGGCTTCTGAACGACTAATGCCATCCAGGCTTGCGCGTTCGATCTCGCCAATCAGCGCCATCACCAATTCGGCGACATCGACGATGCCGGAGTCGGGCGAATCCAACGCGGCGACCGCGCGCAATTGTGGTTCGCCGGCGCGAATCTCCGCGGCATCCAGCAGACGCAAGCCGAGCAGGCCATTGCGCGCACCGCATTCGGCCAAGGCCTGCAGCGTGGGGATTTCTTCATCGCGGGTTGCCACCACCCATTTGCCGGTTCGCCGATGCGGAATGCTGCGTTGCTGGCAGAAGGCATACAAAAGGTCACGGCCGCGCAGGCAAAGCCGCGCTTTCAGTGATCCAGTCGGGTAATAGAAGCCCGCATGGATGACCCCGGAATTGCGGCTGGACACACCCTCGCCCGCGCGTTCCTCACGCTCCAGTACCCACACGCTGCGACCCGCATTCACCAGCGCCCGCGCGCAGGCCAAACCAACCACGCCGGCGCCAACCACGATGCAATCGATATCGGCGGTGGGGCTCATGCTGGGCAGGCTGCCTTGGTCAATACATGCTTGGTCAATACTTGCTCGCTCAATACATGCTTGGTCAATAGCTGCTTGGTCAATACATGCTTGGTCGATAGATGCTTGGTCAATAGCTGCTTGGTCGATACATGCTTGGTCAATAGCTGCTTGGTCAATACATGTATTCGCGGAACACCGGCTCCACCCGTCCTTGCCATGGGCCATGAAACAGCGCCAGCTTGCGCTCGGCGGCGGTTTCGTTGGCCAGCGCCATTTCGATCAGGGGTTCGATGAATACCGCTTCGTCGCCACCGTACTTGTTCAGGCGCGCACGGCGTTTCAGACCCGCTTGGGCGATCTTCAATGCTTCGATCGCAAGCTCACGCACGCTGGCACCTCGAAAAGCAAGCTTCAGGGCCTGTTTGGGCACGCCGTCTCGCAGCGCATTGCGTTCGGTCATGCTGAAATCCTTGACCAAGTCCCAAGCCGCGTCCAAGGCCGCGTCGTCGTACAGCAATCCGGTCCAAAACGCCGGCAACGCGCACAGGCGATTCCACGGCCCACCATCGGCACCGCGCATTTCCAGATACTTTTTCAGGCGTACTTCGGGGAAGGCTGTGGTCAGGTGATCCGCCCAATCTTTGATGGTCGGCAATTCGCCTGGCAAGGCGGGCAAAACACCTTTCAGGAAATCGCCAAAACTTTGCCCGCTGGCGTCGATGTAATGACCATCGCGATAGACAAAGTACATTGGCACGTCGAGCACGTAGTCGACATAGCGTTCGAAGCCGAAACTCTCGTCGAATACGAAGTCGAGCATGCCGGTGCGATCGGGATCGGTATCGGTCCAGATGTGCGAGCGATAGCTCAGGTAACCGTTGGGCTTGCCCTCGGTGAATGGCGAGTCCGCAAACAAGGCCGTAGCCACCGGCTGCAACGCCAGCGCCACACGAAACTTGCGGACCATGTCGACTTCATCAAGGAAATCGAGATTGACCTGCACGGTACAGGTGCGGGTCATCATGTCCAGCCCCAGATTGCCGCGCTTGGGCATGTAATCGCGCATGATCTGGTAGCGGCCTTTGGGCATCCACGGCATCGCTTCGCGCGCCCACAACGGCTGAAATCCCATGCCCAGAAAGCCAAGCCGCAGTTCGTCGGCGACACATTTCACTTCGAACAGATGGCTGGATACTTCGCTGCATGTCTGGTGGATGGTTTCCAGCATGCCGCCGGAAAGCTCCAACTGACCCGCCGGCTCCAAGGTGACCGAGGCGTCGTCCTTGAGCAGGGCAATGAGCTTGCCGCCCTCCTCCACCGGCCGCCAACCAAACCGTGTCAGACCCCGCAACAAAGCCTCAATGCCGCGCTCACCGTGATAGGTCGGCGCGCGCAGATCATCGATCTGGAAGCCGAACTTCTCGTGCTCGGTGCCGATCCGCCATTGCTCCTTCGGCCGTCCACCCGAGGCGATGTACTCAACCAACATGGCGCGGTCGGTGATGAAGGGGTTGCTGCTGGCAGATGCGGTCACGGGCTACCTGTATGTGGACCTTGAGGATTACGAAGTTGCGGCGCGTGAAAAGGTTCGCAATGTGCGCAAGTTTAAGCCGAGCCTTGCCATGAGCGTGTCGAGACGAAGGTGAGCGCGCGAGTTCGCTGCCCAACAGCCCCGTCCCGCTCTATCGATTGACCACTACAAACTCGCGGCCCAAACTTCAACCATGAGCAAAACCCCAACTGCCGTTGCTGACTTCGAGCGCTCACTGGATGAGCTGGATTCGCTGGTACAAAAAATGGAACGCGGCGAGATGAGTTTGGACGAGTCGCTGCAAGCTTATGAGCGCGGGATGATCCTGTATCGCAACTGCCAAGGCGCGCTGGAGCAAGCCGAATTGCGCGTACGCTTGCTAAGCGACCCGCTGGATCCCGACAGCGCGGTGCCGTTCGCAGCGCCAACTTGAGCGTAGAGAGCACCTCCGCGCTGCTGCGAACCTGGGTCGCGCGGGTGAATTCAATGCTTGAGCGCGTTCTGCCCGATCCCGAGTCGGAACCCAAACGCTTGCACACAGCGATGCGTTACGCCGTGTTGAACCCCGGCAAGCGCCTGCGGCCCTTGCTTGTGTATGCGAGCGGCCAAGCCTTGGGCATTGCGACGGAGAAACTAGACACCGCCGCCGCTGCGGTCGAATTGATTCACGCCTATTCGCTGATTCACGATGATCTGCCGGCGATGGACGACGACGACCTGCGTCGTGGCCGGCCCACGTGCCACGTGGCCTTCGGCGAGGACGTTGCCATCCTGGCCGGGGACGCGCTGTAC
>JBBQQV010000092.1:0-8942 GCA_038215505.1 Lysobacterales bacterium | reverse complement strand
TTGCTGTTGCTGTTGCTGTTGCTGTTGCTGTTGCTGTTGCTCTGGCTCCTGACCTCCCCTCCCGTCATCGCACCGAGCAGCGCAGCGGGACTCGGGGGAAAGGCGCGAATGTTCGAGCACATGGATGTGCGAGCTCGGCCGCTTCGCGGCTGCGCCTTCGCTTCGCTCGGTCGCGCCGGGCCGAGACTGGCGAGCAGCGCAGGGAACTGAGCGAAGCGAGGCGCGATGCTCGGGCCGCCTTTTTTTGGTTACTTTTCTTTAGGTCGGGCTTCCTGCCCTCCGCCCTTCGGGCCGCCTGCGGCGTTCCGGCGCGCTCCTGCGCGCCTCGTGGCGAAGCAATGCAAAGTGACTCGGCTGCCGCCGAGGCAGACGAAACCCTGCGGCAAGCCAGCAGAAGGCGAGCGAAGCGACCCAACCCAACCCAACCCAATCCAATCCAATCCAATCCAATCCAATCCAATCCAATCAAGCAAAGCAAAGCCCTCCACCTTGCCTCCACCCAACCCGCCCCCATCTGAACCCTTCACGCGACAACCGTCGCAGTCACGCCCCAAACCCCTGATGAAAGAATCCTTCCACGCCACCACCATTGTTTGCGCGCGCCGCGGTACTTCTGTCGTGATTGGTGGCGATGGGCAAGTATCGATGGGGAATACCGTCGTCAAGGCGAATGCGCGCAAGGTCCGGCGCTTGGCCGGTGGCAAGGTGGTGGCTGGGTTTGCCGGCGCTACTGCCGATGCCTTTACTTTGTTTGAGCTGTTTGAGGCCAAGTTGGAAAAGCATGGCCAATTGGTGCGCGCGGCGGTTGAGTTGGCGAAGGATTGGCGCACCGACCGCCGCTTGGGCCGCTTGGAAGCCTTGCTCGCGGTCGCTGACCGAGATTCCTCGTTGATCATCTCTGGCAATGGCGACGTGCTTGAACCCGAAGACGGCTTGATCGCGATCGGCTCTGGCGGTCCGTTTGCGCTGGCTGCAGCCAAGGCCTTGCTTAGCGCCACTGACATGGCCCCGCGCGAAGTGGTCGAGCGCGCGCTCGCCATCGCTGCAGACATCTGCATCTACACCAATCACAACCGCACGTTTGAAGAGCTCTGACCCATGTCTGCCATGACCCCGCGCGAAATCGTGCATGAACTCGACAAGTTCATCATCGGCCAGAACGACGCCAAGCGCGCCGTCGCCATTGCCCTGCGCAACCGCTGGCGGCGCATGCAATTGGAGCCGGCGCTGCGCGATGAAGTGGTGCCGAAAAATATCCTGATGATCGGGCCGACCGGCGTCGGCAAGACCGAGATCGCGCGACGCTTGGCGACGCTTGCCAATGCGCCGTTCGTGAAAGTGGAAGCCACCCGATTTACTGAGGTGGGCTACGTCGGCAAGGATGTGGAGCAGATCATTCGCGATCTCGCCGATGCCGCCGTGAAGATGTTCCGCGAGCAGGCCAAGACGCGTGTGCGCAGTCAAGCCGACGAACGTGCGGAGGAACGAATTCTCGATGCCTTGTTGCCCAAGCGTCGCGGGGTTGGCTACGCCATTGATGCGGACGGCGATGGCGCGGAGAACGACTCACGCGTCAAGCTGCGCCGACAACTGCGAGCCAATGAGCTGGACGAGCGCGAGATCGAGATCGAGACCCAACTCAACGTTGGCGTCGACATCATGGCGCCGCCGGGGATGGAGGAGATGGGCGCGCAGTTGCGACAGATGTTCTCGCAGGTAGCCGGGCAGAAGTCGCAGAAGCGCAGCATGACAATCCGCGCTGCCTGAGCGTTATTGCTGGAAGAAGAAGCCGGCAAGCTGGTCAACGAAGACGAGATCCGGCAGGTCGCCATCGAGGCTTGCGAGCAGACCGGCATCGTCTTCATCGACGAGATCGACAAAGTCGCCAAACGCTCGGAAGGCTTCGGTGCCGACGTCAGCCGCGAAGGTGTGCAGCGTGATCTGTTGCCGCTGGTCGAGGGCTCGTCGGTCAGCACCAAGTACGGCATCGTCCGCACCGACCACATTTTGTTTATCGCATCCGGCGCGTTCCATCTGGCAAAACCCAGCGATCTGATCCCCGAATTGCAGGGCCGCTTTCCGATCCGGGTCGAACTGAAAGCCTTGTCGCGCGACGACTTCCGTCGCATCTTGAGCGAGCCGCGCAATGCGCTGACGCGCCAGTATCCGGCGCTGATGGCCACCGAAGGCGTCACCCTGACCTTTACCGATGACGCCATCGACCGCCTCGCCGAGATCGCATTTGAGGTCAATGCGCGCACCGAGAACATTGGCGCGCGGCGCCTGCATACGGTGATGGAGCGATTGCTGGACGGTCTCTCCTACGAGGCACCGGATCGCGATGGCGACAGCGTTACCGTTGACAGCGATTTTGTTGAGCGCCAACTCGGCGATCTGGTCAAAGATGAAGACCTGACGCGGTACATCCTGTGAGCGCACGCGTATGAGCGGTCCACGTCCGACCAGCATCGTCATGCACCAGGCCTCGCACGTGCTCGAAGTGGGCTTTGACACTGGCGAAGTGTTCCGTCTGCCCGCCGAGTACCTGCGCGTTGAGTCGCCTTCTGCCGAAGTGCAGGGGCACGGTCCGAGCCAGAAAATCCTGGTTGGCGGCAAACGCAACGTCAACGTGGCGAAGATCGAATCTGTCGGCCAATACGCGATTTTGTTGCGCTTTGATGATGGCCACGACACCGGTATCTACAGCTGGCGGCTGCTGCAAGAGCTGGGTCGCGAGCAAGCAGAGCGCTGGGATAAATATGTGGCCGCCATCGAGGCGGCGGGGATGGCGCGGTAAGTCGGCTTACTCGCTTATTCCAACCCAAAGAATCGTCTGATCTTTGCGCTGATCGCGTCCTGCTGCGGTTCGCCACCATTGTTTGCGGCGTTTTCCTGGGCATTGGTGAGACCACCCATGCGCTCGCTGATCACGCGTGAGATCTCGCCTGCAATATCAGGGCGCGCGCGCAGCACCGCTTCGAAGCCAGCCTTGTCCAAACGCAGACAATGGGTGTCGGTGCGGGCGACCACGCTGGCGCGGCGAGGCTCGCCGGTCATCAGGCCCATTTCGCCGACCACGTTGCCAGCGCCCAAGGTCGCCACGCGAGTTTTGATAGCGTCGCGCTCGGACCAGATATCCACTTCGCCCTCCACCACCAGATACAACCAATGCGCGACCGCACCTTGGCGGGTGATGGTGTCGCCGCTGACAAACGGCGCGCTGACCATGTTGGCTGCCAATGCCTCGCGCTCTGCTTCCGACAATGAACTAAACAGGTCGACGCCAGCCAGCGCGCGGCTGCGCCGCGCCAATTCCGTTGCACGCAAAGAAGCTTGGCGAGCGTCATTTTCCTTGGTGATCAGGCGCTCTTCCTGGACCACAGTAAGCTCGATGTTGTGCCGCGCCAATGCGGCCAGCGCGTGCATGCGCACCGCTGAGTCGGTGGGATCGTCGGCGCGCGGGTCGGCGATCCAGAAGCGCAAAGCGTAGCGGCCGTAGCCAGCGGCGGTATCCATGAGCACGGCACTGGGCGGTGGGTCTTGCACTACGTTGGCGATCTCCGCCAGCCGCACCGAATCTTCCAACACGCTGCAGACCCGACTGGGCGACGCCGCCAGATCGAGATTGAAATACACCCAACGCCGCCAGCGGGTGCGTGCATCACGGCGCGAGCCGATGATGTGGAAGCGGTTCTTCACCAGCCATCCGTTCGGAATGATGACGGTCTCGCGATCACGCGTCTCGATTGCCGTGTGCCGCCAACGCACGTCGACAACCTGGCCGCCGACGCCGTCCACTTTGACCCAATCGCCCACCCGCACCGAGTCGTCCAACTGCAACACCACGCCGCCCAATATGTTGCCAAGTGTGTCCTGCATCGAGAACGCGAGCACGGCGGTGATCACGGCGGACGTGGCGACCAAGCTGGTTAGATTCAGCCCCGCGCCGTGCAACCAGAACAGCAGCCACGCCGCTGCCAGTGCGGTGGTGGTCAGATCCTCAACGATGCGCGGCGTGCCCAAACCCAGCGTCGGCAAAGCGGCGCGGAAAACGATGATGCAGCCAAGTCGGATGATTACCGCTCCGAGGCCAACGATGGCGACCCCCGACAGCACGCTGGCGGCCCGCGGCACTTGCCACGCCTCCAATGCGACGCCGGCCAGGTCGAGCACAACCAGCAGCCCGATCATCACCAACATGCCACGAATGGCAGCGCGGTCGGGCGCGCGCACCGCCAGCGCCACTAAGCCCAACACCAGCCCAAATACCGCGCCGAGGGTAATCTCGCCATGCAACATGCTGAAATCCACACTTTCCCCTTTGACGCCGTCGTCACTTTGCGGCGGCCGTCGCATCATGCCTTGGGCCGCTGACATCAAGCGAGCGCGGCGTGGCAAGCTGAGCCGCAAACTACCCTTTCGCTTGTGTGGGAGCGGCGGAAGCCGCGAAGTGGCCGCCGAAGGACAAGTTTGCTCGCGGCTTTTGCGGCTCCCCTAAAAGCGGAGGACTTCCGCGACGTCTGCCGCTCCCAAAAACTACCCGTGTGTCGCCCAAGGAGAGTTTGAAAATGTTGGATGAAGGCACGCCGAGCAAGGGCCGGCCTGGCGACCGTCGCGGCTTCCTGCTTGCCCGCGACGTGCTTGGTTTCCAACTGAAGCTGTTGATTGACGCGCTGCGCGATGTGGTCACCAGCCCGCTGGCGCTGCTCGCCGCCGGGCTCGATTTGCTGCTGCTGAAATGGCAAGCGCCGCGCTATTTTCGTGCGGTATTGCAGTTGGGTCGACGCAGCGAGGACTGGATTGATCTGTGGTCGTCTGCGTATGACCAGCACGCGCAGCCGGAGAACGTGGACGCGGTCCTCGACAGTGTGCAAGCGCTACTTCGCGATCCACGCGCAGGCGCGCGCAAGGCCAAAGTGCTGAAGCGCTGGGCCGAGCGGGAGCTCAAGCGGCGCGCGCGGACACCCTTGAATCAGGTACCGACCCAAGCGAAGGTTGCGGACAGCGAATAGGCGTCTACCTGCCTGCGCGGGTTGTAGTGAAGACAATTTGCGCACCCGCAAGCGCAGCGGACCAAGCTCCGCTCTACCTCGGCAGAAGCAGTGCACCGCGCGCGTGCAGAGCGGCGCTTGCTCCGCCGCTTCTATAAACACACATGCGCCGCTTGCTCCGCTGCTTTTCTCACGCCAACGCCAGCCCTGTTACCCTCCGCGCTGGTTTTTAGTCAGGCCGCTGTGATGCGTCAGTTGCTTTCGCCAATTGCTTACATGTTGTTGCCGCTCGCTGCCTTGCACAGTTCTCTGGCCTGCGCGTTGGAACGGCCGTCCTGGCAGCTTGAGCTTGAACAGATCATGGCCGAGCCAGACTGGATTGGCCAGCCGGTGGAGGCCCCTTACTGGGCGCTGGATGGCAGCAGCATCCAGTATTCGCTGCGCCGTGCCGGCAGCTCGCGGCGCGAGACCGCCGCGATCCGCGATCTTTGGATCGCCAAGCTCGATGGCAGCGCGCCCCGCGCCGTCGACGACGCTGAGCGCAGTGGTCTGGACGCCGCCAATCCGGTATTTGACCGCTCGCGTAGCCGCGCTTTGTTTGTGCGCGACGGCGATGTCTTTGTCCGCGATCTGGCTGGCCATGGCGCACCCAAAGCGTTGACTCGAAGCGCGGCCGTCGAGGCCAGCCCGCAGTTTTCCAGCGACGACCAACGCGCGCAATGGCGCGTCGACAACGACTGGTTTGCATATGACTTTGCCAGCGCACAGACCGTGGCCATGCCGCAGGTGTTGGCAGCAAAAGATCCCAACGCCAACCCAGAAGCGGACGTACTGCGCGACTTGCAGTTTCGCGTCATCAGCACGCTGGCCCGCGAGAAAGCCCAGCGCGAAGCCTTTCGAGCGCGCCAACGCGAATTGCTCAACGCCGAACCCAGCCGCGCGCCGATGCCGATCTATCTGGGCGATACGCTGCGTCTGATGGATGTGCGGCTGTCACCCGATGGTCGCTACATGCTTGCCGTCACCGAACTGAAGTCGGCGGAAGCAGGGCAAGCAGGCAAGATGCCTTTGTATGTCACCGAGAGTGGCTATGAAGAGGCCGAGGACGTGCGTACTCGGGTCGGCCGTAATCCGCTGCTTGCGCAGAGCCTGCATGTGATCGACCTGAACAGCGGTGCGGTGAAAGCACTGGATCTCGCCGCGTTGCCGGGCATTGATCGCGATCCTTTGGCCGACCTGCGTAAAGCCGCCAAGGCCAAGCCGCTGGAAGGACTGCGTGCGCTGCAACTGATGGACGCCCACTTCAGCAACGACGGTGCGCGTTTAGCCGTTGCTTTGCGTGCCAATGACAACAAGGATCGTTGGATCGCCGAGATCAATCTCGCCGAGAAGACCCTGCAACCACGCCACCGACTCACTGATCCGGCATGGATCAACTGGACTTTCAACGAATTCGGTTGGATGGCGGATCAGCAAACCTTGTGGCTAATGTCCGAGGAGAGTGGCTTTTCGCATCTGTACTCGTTGGCGCAAGGCGGCAAACCCAAGGCCCTCACCAGCGGCCGTTGGGAAGCCAGCAGTGTTGCGTGGTCAGCCGATGGCGGTCGCGCGTTCTTTCTCTGCAATCGGGCGTGGCCGGGTGACTATGAAGTCTGTGCGGTGAATGCCGATGGCAGTGGACTTGTCGAAGTGACCGCAGTCGATGGCGTCGAGAGTTTTGTGCTGAGCCCGGACGATCAAAAGCTGGCGCTGCGGGTGTCCAGCAGCCACACGCCACCGCAATTGGCGGTGCTCGACCTGGACGGCGGCAAGCGCTCGGAAGGCAAGCGCTCGGAAGGTATGCTCTCGCAAGGCAAGCACCCTGAAAGTAAGCCGCACACACTCACCGACACCCGCAGCGAGGCCTACCGCGCGCGTCAAATGCTGCCGCCTCAATACGTGCAAGTGGCGTCCAAGCATGGTGCCGGCAGCGTCTGGGGCAAGCTGTATCGTCCGGCCAATCTGGAGCCAGGCAAGCGCTATCCGATTGCAATGTTCGTGCATGGCGCGGGCTATCTGCAGAACGTCAGTGCGCGCTATCCGAATTATTTCCGCGAGCAGATGTTCAACCAGTTGCTGGTCGAGCATGGCTACGTGGTGCTCGATCTGGACTACCGCGCTTCCGCCGGCTATGGCCGCGACTGGCGCACGGCAATCTATCGACAGATGGGTCATCCGGAACTTGAGGACTATCAGGACGGCATCGACTATCTGGTCGAGCAGCAGCAAGGCGACGCTGCGCGGGTCGGTGTGTACGGCGGCAGCTATGGTGGTTTTATGGCGCTGATGGCGTTGTTCCGGGCGCCGGACGACTTTCATGCCGGCGCTGCACTGCGTCCAGTGACCGATTGGAACGCGTACAACCACGCCTACACGGCGAACATTCTCAACACGCCGGACATCGATCCCGAGGCCTATGCCAAGTCATCGCCGATCGAGTTCGCTGCCAATCTGCAAGGGCATTTGCTGATCGGTCACGGAATGATCGATGACAACGTGTTTTTTCAAGACAGCGTGCGGCTGTCGCAGCGGCTGATCGAGCTGCGCAAGGACAAGTGGACGTTGGCTGGATACCCGTTGGAACGCCACGGCTACGTGCATCCAGAAAGCTGGTATGACCAGTACCGGCGAATTTTCGAGCTGTTTGAGACCGCGTTGAAGGCACCCGCCGAAACTGCCCGGTGATCAGATCATCTGGCGCAATGTCTTTAGCGCATTGCGGCAGACGGTGCCGACGCGAAGTCGATATCGCTTTGCCTCACTTGTCGCCTTCAGGCTTCACCCAGTCATCGATTCCGTACTTGGCCAGAATGGTAGCCAGTTCGCCGCTGGCACGTAGCGCGTGGGTGCCTTCGGCAAACAGCTTGGCGTAGGTCGCGCCGCGCGGGTCGGCAGGCGTGCAGGCGATGAAGATGGGATCGCCTTCCTTGGCGCGACCGCGCTCGACGATGCGCTGGTCAAGTTCCAGCGTGCGCAAAGTTTCGCGCATGACGTTGGGGTCCTCCAAGAAGACGTCGATCTTGCGGCTGACCAGTCGCGATGCTGCATTCATCGTCACCCGACCTGCACCACTGACTTGCACCACCCGGGCGGGATCGTCGCCATGCGTTTCGATATACGGGTCCAACTCATCGGAATAGGAATAGTCGGGCACCACCCCCAACTTCACGCCTTCCAAGCTGGCGATGCCATCGTATTTCCACTTCGATTCGTTCAGCACATAAAACGCAACCGACGACAGGCCCCAATTCTGGGTGGGGAAACTGAAATCCGGCGCGTCGGCGCGAGTGGCTCCGACCACGCAGTCGAAACTGCCGACGCGAACGCCTTCGAGCGCGTCCTCCCAAGGCATGTGCCGGTAATCGATGGTGTGACCGGCGGTCTTGGCGATCGCCTTGGCCATTTCGATCATGTATCCGGGCGGTTTCTGGTTGCTCGGCCCGTTGTAGGGCAGCCATTCGTCGGCGCGGATGCGGATGGTTTCAGCACCGAGCGGCGCATGAAAAGCCAAAAGCGGCGAGACGCAAGCAAGCACGGCCAAACGGCGCATCACGTTCATGGAACCGCCCACATGCGAGTGATTGGAAGCTTGAGCATATCGATTTTTGCGGACATTTTCGTGTTGCCGATGCGTGAACACGCGCTTACTCTCCTCCTCGTTCCAAAGCAAAATCAATCGCGGCGCACACCGCCGTCACTTGCGCTGCGTTGCATTGCCCGGCGCTGGCTCGGGGGCTGTCGGGATAGACCTCGGTGGTTGTCGTGTAGCGGGCGTTGGTCATGCCAGCGCACAGGCCGAGCGGCTTGAACGCATATAGGATCACGCCCGGCGCGACCACGGTGGAGCCGATGATCTCGCCTCGCTCATCCGCTGGCGCGATGTGGGTGACCTTGGCCACCGCGGTGATGATC
>JBBQQV010000091.1:0-8969 GCA_038215505.1 Lysobacterales bacterium | reverse complement strand
GCTTTGAGATGTCCTGGGTCGGAGACTCAAGGGTTTATCTTTGGAACGGCTCATTGCGGCAGATCTCACAAGATCACTCTTACGTTCAGGAACTGATAGACCAAGGTGCAATCACGGCCGAACAGGCCCGCACCCATCCGCACCGCAATGTTGTTACTCAGGCGCTGGGCGTCACTGACCCTCATAGCCTTCGGGTAGACACAGTCGCCGGAGAACTGAAACAAGGTATGCAGCTTTTACTCTGCAGTGACGGCCTCACTGAAGAAGTCGACGACGAGGCGATTGCAAAACTTCTGGGCCGCAAGGAGCTCAGTGCGCAGGAGTGCGTCGACCAACTGATTATGGCCGCACTCGATGGCGGCGGCTCAGACAACGTTACCGTGGTTCTGGTCAGGCAACGTTAGTAGGCAGGTACAGGCTTGGGCAAGCGGTCGATGGCGGACGGCTACCTCGCTCTGCCATCGCGATATGCGGTCCGCTAGTCGCTAGTTTAACGTTGCGTTCTTGATTGAATGTATGTCATTGGCGGTATGGCATGCTCAACGGTCAGCGGCGCGAGCCCAATTTGCTGTCCCCAAGCGCGCAAAGCTAGCGCCGGAGCCAAGGCTTTCACTGCCCCGCCGGCATCGACTGACTTGCTACCGCTTGTCAAAAGAGGTGAGCAAGACACACCGAACTCTCGCATCGCGCGGTCAAAGCTCGCGCGATGCCCTGCGCTGCTCGCCGGACTCGGGCCGGAGCGACCGAGCGAAGCGAAGGCGCGGCAGCGAAGCGACCAAGCTCGCAAGTCCATGTGCTCGCCATTCGCGCTGTTCTTCCGAGTTCGGCTCGGTTGCTCGGCGCGAGCCGAATGGGCACCCGAGAGCGAAGGGCAAAGGCAGCAGCGCAAGACCCAAATCTTCACTGCTCAAGTTCGAGACATAGCGCAATGCCACACTAGCCACTCGCATTAGCCGCCAAGCGCCTCGCGATCCGCGCGATCCCGCAAGGTCTTGAGCGACTCGCTGTTCGGCTCAGCCTTGAGACCATCCGTGGCCAGCGTCCGGCAGTTGGTCCACAGCGCGCGCTCACACATCATTTGCGCTGATCGTTCGTAAAACCCGGCGATTTCCGCCAGCCCTGCAAGCGCACGCGCGTTGTCAGGCTCCGTCTCCAACACCTTCCGGTAGAGGTCAACTGCGGACTCACCGGGCGGATAGATCAGCTTGCGACCGGGCTCCTTGTTGATTCCGAACTCGCGATTGGCATCCGCCTGCACCAAAAGCGACTCCACATCGGAAAGGTCAACGGGGCTGGGAACCACCGCCTCGGGCGGCAAGGTGGTCAAGTCGACCGGTGCAACCCCCGCTGGCTGCGCGACCGGCAGAGCTGCATCGGGTCGTAGTAGCCAGACCACCAATATCAACGAAATTAAGCCAGCAGCCGCTGCGGCCGCTGCGGGCAAAGCCCACTTCGGCAAGGTCACGCCTTCCGACGCTAACTTTAAAGTGCGAGTAGTGGTTCCAGTTCGTCGCACGGGCCGTTTTTTTGCCGGTGCGGCGCTCTTGAGGGCTTGCGCCTCCGGTGCGGCGGCCAACAGCTGTTCTACCGCTGCAACAAACGCGTCCCCTGTGGGAAAACGATTGTTGGCGATCTTTGCCATCAGCCCGTCCAACAGTGGCTGCAGCCACGCGTGTTCTGGCGGGAGTATCGGCACTGGCTGGGTGACGTGCATCAAGGCCACGGTAAACGGATCACTTGCACGGTACGGCGGCTCACCCGTCAACATCTCGAAAAACATGACGCCCAGACTATATAGGTCGGATCTCCCATCGACCTGTTCGGCACGGGCTTGCTCGGGACTCATATAGTCCGGAGTGCCAATTGAAGCCCCGGCCATGGTGGCACCAGACTTGGCGTCCATCGCTTTGGCGATACCGAAGTCAGCCAGCACTGCGGTGCCATCCGCTTTGAAAAGCACGTTGCCCGGCTTCACATCCCGGTGTACGAAGCCCATGTTGTGAGCGAACTGCAGGCCACGCGCGACATCACAGACGATGTCCAAAGCGTCTGCTACCAGCAGGCCATCATCGACCTTCTCGCGAAGGGTGCCACCGGGAATGTATTCGGCGGCAAGGTAATAGACGGTACCGTGGGAACCAATGTCGAACACCGTCACCAAGTTCGGGTGCGCAAGCTTGGCCGTGATCCGACCTTCTTTAAGGAAGCGATCAGTAAACTCGGCATTCGCTGCCAACGCTGGGGCCATGACCTTCAGCGCAACTTCGCGATCCAGAGACTCCTGGACTGCAAGGAAAACGGACGCCATACCGCCCTCGCCAATCGGGCGAAGGATCCGGTAACCGGGGATACGGATATCGACCGACTTGAGAAGGATAGTTGAAGACACTAGATGAGCTGCTGTCGGGTGATGGCCCGATTATCCACCAAGCGTGGCGCGCCGCCTATGTCAACTCCTGTGATCGGGATCACCCCGATCACGAGGAGCGTCATTGACTCTGTCCTACTAATTGGCGGCGCGGCGCAATTCGCGCAGAGCAGCAACAAAGTTGCCCATCGCATAGGCGTTTTCATTCTCGACCACTGCAAACAGCGCGTCGATCCGTCCTTGCAACGCTTTGCTCTTCGCTTCGTCAACAGCGTTCAATGTCTCGAACGCAGTAATCACGCTCGAGGCAGCCATCGCCGCTTGCTCCGCCGCAGCGTAGTCGCGGTATTCGCCACGATCGGCATCACTCAGCAAGCTATCCAAAATCGGCGCCAGACTGCCCGGCCCGAAATCGGCTTGGGCGATCTGCGGCAGCAGACTACGAATATCGGCGGCGAGCGCACGGGCTGCTGCGGCAGTCGCATCACGGTTTTCGGTCGTCGCCCGATGCAATGCTCGGGTACGTTCCTGCACCCGCGCTGCGGCACTCTTGTCGACCGCAGCCAAGACGTGACGGAACATGACTAGGTTGGCGTCATTCAAGCGAACAACGCCTGGTCCAAGTCCCGTGCCCGGGCGAGCGGCCCATTTGTCGCTGTCCATGCGCTTATGGCATGCATGGCAGTCAAACAGCACCAATTCGGGGAAAATTCCTGTCCAACCGTGCCGCGGATCAAGCAGCGTATCGAGCAAGTTGACGGCAGCAACACCTTGGCCGATTCCCCAATCGCGAACACCGTTGAACTCACCTTTGCGCTGGATGTAATCGTCATCAATTTCGTAATGGGTGACTTCAGGCAACCAGGTGAATGTGTCCAACTCAAAGCCCAAGCGCGGATGACCCGCACCCATGATGCGGTGAGTGATCATTCGATCCGGCGTACCCATATGGCAGGACAGGCAGAGTTCGGCGCGCTTCACCGGGTCCGATGTCGGATACAGGCCATTGGCGACATTTTCAGAATGCGGCGTGCTCTTGCCGGTGTGGGCTGTCAGCCAACGCTCGGAGCCCCCATGGCAGGCTTCGCAGCCGACTCCATCGCTCATCTGGAAGCGTTCACCGCGTCCGCCCTCAGGCACGTTGTCGGCGTGGCAATCCAAGCAGACCTTGGCTTCACGGGCATCGCCCAAACCGAGCTTTCGTGCGATCGATTGGCCTTCCGCCGTCGCCAACGCCTGATAGGCCTTGG
Source organism: Lysobacterales bacterium (assembly GCA_038215505.1). GTDB lineage: Bacteria > Pseudomonadota > Gammaproteobacteria > Xanthomonadales > Xanthomonadaceae > JANNWF01. Next base: position 5,351 of record JBBQQV010000091.1, on the reverse strand, counting down.
TCGAGTGCGGGTCGTACTCCTGCCATCGAGCAAATTCGCTTTGCCAGACATTCGAATCTTTGTACGGCTGTGAGGCACCGTGGCAGACACTGCTACTACAGGTCGCGACGCCCATGTGCTTGTCTGCGTGGATAGTCGCAACAACCGACGCTTGCCCAGTCGATGCGGCCAGTAAGCCCAGCAGAAGTGAATACATACCGTGTCTCATCCCCAACTCCTCCCCAAGAGTGTTTCGGACCCGAGAGTCGGGTCGATTATGCCACTACTGCTTCACCGCTGTGTGGCAGAACTTCCGTTTTTTCCCAAAGACAAACACCCATGGCACTCATCGTGCGAATGCGCTGGGTATGCAGCAGCAACTCCGCAGCATTTGCGAAGCGCACTAGAACAGTAGGTTGACCCGACTTCAACTCGATGGCCTGTGGCTGCGCGACCGCAGATTGTGTTGCCACCGGTTCAAAACCCAAATCGCTCTGACCCGCCGTGAGCTGTAAATACACATCGACCAGGAGTTGTGCATCGAGCAAGGCGCCATGCAGAGTTCGATGGGCACTTTCGACCTGCAAGCGCTTGCACAGCGCATCCAGACTGTTGCGTTGACCCGGATAGCGCTCGCGCGCCAAAGCCAAAGAATCAACCACCCCACACATCGATTGCATGGACGGATAGAGGCCTTCCAGCCGCGCCAACTCGCCATTGAGAAAACCGATGTCGAAGGTGGCGTTGTGGATGATCAACTCTGCGCCACGAACGAACTCGACGAACTCATCCGCGACATCGGCGAAGAGAGCCTTGTCGGCCAGGAATTCATCATTCAACCCGGTGACTTCCTGCGCCCCGCGATCCATCGGTCGCTGCGGGTTGAGATAGCGCTGAAACGTGCGCCCGGTTGGGCGCCGCTCAACCAATTCCACACAACCGATTTCCACCACCCGGTGGCCTTTTTCAACCGCCAGACCGGTGGTCTCCGTATCCAACACTACTTGTCTCATTTGAATTCGGTCCCGCGACTTGCTCGCTGCGCGTTTTCGGCTGCGCGCCGAGCCAATCGGTCTACACGCTCGTTGTCAACGTGACCTGCGTGTCCACGCACCCATACCCACTTCACTCGATGAGGCCGCTGGGCCGACTGCAGTCTTCGCCAAAGATCTTGGTTCTTTACCACCGCACCCGCCGCGGTCTTCCAGCCCCGCCGGGCCCAACCGTCCACCCATTCGGTAATGCCTTTTTGCACGTACTGCGAATCGGTATGAAGCCGCACGCAACAACTAGATTTCAGCGCCTCCAGAGCGGCGATCGCAGCCATCAGCTCCATTCGATTATTGGTGGTATCCGGCTCACCCCCGCAGATCTCACGCTCCACGTCGTTGCATCGCAAGAGCGCGCCCCAGCCGCCCGGCCCGGGGTTACCAATGCACGCCCCGTCGGTATGAACTTCAACTTCTTTCATGCCTGCACTTGCAGGTTCAGCCTGCGTGAGCATGGGAGCCTATTTTCGCTGCAGCCTTGCGTGGCCCGATGGCGGTCATGCCCATCCGGCGCTTGCGCGCAACCACCAACGTAGACGGCCTTAGCGGGTCAGGAATCCACCTTGATTCCACAACACTCGCGTCAGCGGCTGGCGGCTCGATCTGACGTGGCCACAACGGTCCTAGGCCCAGCTCCTGCTCAATTGAGAGTCCGGCATCAACCAGCATGGAGTGCATCCGTCGCTCAGCTAGCGGACGTGGTACGCGGCGCCCCCAGCTCATTCGCCACAAACTCGTTGTCGACAATCGGATCACAAACAGCACTCCCTCTGGCATGAGCACCCTTGCGCATTCAGTCACCAGCGCAGCGGGATCAGAAGCCACATCGGTTGCATACAACAGGTAGGCCAGCGAAAGCGTCTCACTTTCAAAAGGCAGCGAGTCTTCACGACAGCACAGGTCACCGGCCAAACCGTTACTCGTGTGATACAGACTCACAGTGGATTGCAGCATGTTGCCGGACAATAAGGGAGACGCCTCTGCACACGGCCGCAGGAACAATCCGCGAACCCCAATATGCGACGTCAGCAGCGGCGTGACTCGACGTTGAGCATCTCGGACCAAGCTGAGTCCCAACGCGGAATTGAACCAAGTGCGACAGACGTCGGGTTGACGTAATGAGAGTAAGGCCGGCATCTTGCCGGTTATTGTGCCGCAGCCTGCGGCGAGCGTCAGCCAAAATCGAAGGCTTGTTGAACTCAACCGATGATCACATTGCGTGCCCTGCCCGTCTTGGAAGACAACTATATCTGGGTGCTGGGACGAGACGATGGCTCTGCGATCATCGTCGACCCCGGCGAGGCCGCTCCAGTACTGGCTGAAATGAAGAACGGGCTGCGACCTGTCGCAATCCTGGTGACTCATCATCATCCCGATCATATTGGTGGAATATCTGCAATTCTGGCGGCTTGCCCCGTGCCTGTTTACGCGCCTCTCGACACCCGCATTCCTATTGCAGACCACCGCGTAAGCGATGGCGACGAGATAGCAATCGCGTCAATGGACTTGCGCATTCGTGTTATCGGCGTGCCCGGGCACACGAGTAGTCACGTCGCCTACTACGACGGCGAGCGGCTGTTTTGTGGGGATACGCTGTTCAGCCTGGGCTGCGGTCGACTATTCGAGGGCACGCCTGCGCAAATGCTCGCCGCGCTTGATCAGTTCTGCGTCCTGCCCCAAACAACCATCGTGTGTTGCACACATGAGTACACCGCGGCCAACGCCCGATTTGCCAGCGTCGTTGATCCTCAGAACGAATCGCTCCGCGAGCGTGTCGAGGAGGTCGCTGCTTTACGCCATGAAGGGCTCCCCAGCTTGCCAACGACGATCGCCATCGAGTGCGCCTGCAATCCCTTCATGCGCATCGACTCGGCGTCCGTTCGGGAAGCAGTCGCCGTGCACACTGGGCGCGACAGCGATGATCGCGTAGCTCGCTTCGCAGCGCTGAGGCGCTGGAAGGATGGTTTCACTGCCAATGCATCGTCGGGCACATGAAGCACTTCTGCCAAGACTGCCTGCTTACACTCCCCAGCCTAATGGTTGCGTTGGTCCTGAGCGGATGCAGCGGGTTGGCAAGCCGGCCCAACTCGTCTTACTCGACTCCATCCATCGAGACCAGTGCAGACATTTCGACCTCTACCCTTTCTCTACCAAGTTCGGTTGATATCACCGCTGCAAGCATCACTCCAACCCCGGCGCTGAATCCCACCATCGAAGGCGGTGCGCCAACCGCCCCGAATGTGCTGCGACGATTGCGCGCTCAACTCGTCGACGATGGCAATTGCAGAACAGTCGCAATCGAGCGTGAAGTTCGTGGCTTGGCGCACCGGCCAGACGCGTTGAAGTTGAAAATCGAGCGGGCGCTGCCATTGCTTGAATACGTATTGGCGGCTGTCGAGCAGCGCAACCTGCCCGGCCAGTTCGCGCTGGTGCCCTGGGCAGAAAGCGGCTTCCGTGCTGATCCAGGCAACCGCGGTTCGGTGCAGGGCCTCTGGCAATTTACCGAGTCCACAGGTCGGGCCCACGGCCTGCGAATAGACCGTCGATACGACGGCCGCCGCGCTGCGATCGACTCAACACTCGCAGCTGTCGAACACCTTGAGGCATTGCAGCAAGAATTCTCCGATTGGCGCCTCGCGCTATTGGCCTACAACGCTGGCGCCTTCCGCGTCGCTCGTGCCATTCGCAATCATCCGCTGAATGCGGCTGGGCTACCCGCCACATTGGCACCGCATAGCTATGTGTACCTGCAGAAGATTTCAGCACTTGCGTGCATCCTTGGCGATGCGCAACGCCATGGGTTGGATACGGCCACATTGACCTTCGAGCCCTTGGTCGAGGTACCACGTCCGTTAGGCATCAGCAGCGCCAGGGAACTTGCGCGTACAAGTGCGCTGACACTTGCCGAGCTCTTGAACTACAACGCCGCGTTTGCCGACGGCAGTATTCCCAGCAACGCCCCGCCAACCCTATTGCTGCCCGAGCGAGCGGCCCGCGCAGTAGCAAGCATCGAGGCAAACTCCTCCGACCTCGACGAAGTTCACTTGGATATTCAAGTCACCGCCAGTCCTGCGAACACTGATCAGGCAACTGACCACCTGGTCACCCGCGGCGACAATCTGTGGCGAATCGCCAGGCTCTACCGCTTGAAGCTGCGTGACCTGCTGCGCATCAATAACCTTTCGCCACGCAGCGTAATTCGACCGGGTCAGCGTATTCGAATTGTTCCGGATTGAGCGCTGCAAGTGCGTCATCACCAGTCAGTTGTGAGCCTGCATGACAACCTCTGCAGCAAGCGAAGCAGGACGACCTGCGCGGCTGACGGGTAAACTGCTGAATTCAATCGAGACTGGAAAGCACTATGGGTTTCTTAAGCGGCAAGCGAGCGCTCATCATTGGCATCGCCAGCCAACGCTCCATCGCCAGCGGAATTGCTGAAGCCATGTACCGTGAAGGTGCCGAGTTGGCGTTTACCTATCAGAGCGAGAAGCTCAGATCACGCGTGGAGGCCGCAGCACTCGCTTGCGGATCCGACATCGTGCTGCCGCTTGACGTGGCCGAAGACAGCCAGATCGAAGCCGTGTTCGCGGCGCTCGCAGAGCGCTGGAACGGATTTGACGTGTTGGTTCACTCGGTCGGGTACGCCCCGCGCGAAGCAATCGAGGGTGAATTCTTGGATGGTCTGACGCGAGAAAATTTCGCGATTGCTCACGACATTTCGAGCTACAGCTTGGCTGCACTTGCCAAGGCTGCACGCCCGCAAATGCGGGGACGCAACGGCTCCATACTGACCCTGAGCTACCTGGGAGCTGAGCGCGCGTTGGCAAACTACAACGTAATGGGTTTGGCGAAGGCTAGTCTTGAGGCTTGCGTCCGGTACCTGGCACTCAACCTGGGTCCGGAAGGAACGCGGGTCAATGCGATTTCAGCAGGCCCCATCAAGACATTGGCTGCGGCAGGTATCGCCAACTTCCGCAAGATGCTGGGCCACGTGGAGGCAAATGCACCGCTTCGACGCAGCGTATCGATTGAAGACGTCGGCAATGTGGCGGCGTTTCTATGCTCGGATTTAGCCGCTGGCATTACCGGCGAGGTAACTCATGTCGATGCCGGGTACAGCATCCTCGGCATGACTGGCATCGACTAGGTCTGCGGCTATTTATTTGGCATTTTGCGCAGCCTGCTCCCGAACTCGGGAGCAGACCGCAGCGACGTCGGCATCGCTGACTACATCCGCTCTGGTGCGAGCTCCACCACGATTTGCTTGCGCAAAGCTGTGATGTAGGCTTGTGACTCGGCCCCACCAAATGCTTGTGCCAGCTG
>JBBQQV010000090.1:0-8991 GCA_038215505.1 Lysobacterales bacterium | reverse complement strand
CGGCGATCGCCTTGCAATAGCTGCACATTGGCCAGTTCGAGGATTGTGCTGCACATGCTGCGGCCGCCATCAGGAAACTCGCTGTTGCCAATCGCCAGCGCTTCTTGCAGCAGGCTGTGCGCGCTGTCGTAGTTGGCTTGGCTCACGCTGATGCGGGCGCGCTCGACCAGTACGTCCATCCGCAAGCGCCGGCCGCGCCGCGACTCGGTTTCCAGGTGCGCATCGACGTGATCCAGCAGCGCCAACGCTTGGCTCTGAACTTGCGTGTCGTCGCCCGCAGCGTCCAACGCAATCGCCGCCAGCAAGTGGCGCGCGCGCAAGGTCTGGCTGTGCGGCTCACCAAACAGACTGGTCAACAGCTGCTCGGCCTGCTGCACACTGGCCGTGGCAGCGCTGTATTCGCCCATAGCGCGCTGGGTGCGACCAAGCGCAAACAAGGACATCGCATGGCCCGACGAATCCTCGCCCGCCGAGCCCGCCGACGACGCCAGCGACTGCTGCAAGGTAGTGATCGATTCCTCCCAACGCCCTTGCTCAAACAGCGCATTGGAAAGATTGGCGAGTGCTGTCGATGTCTCGATGTGCTGCTGACCGAGGTGTGCCGTCAGCACGCGTACAACATGGCGAAAACCATGCTCGGCATCGACGTAGCGACCGACGATCTGATCGATCGATGCCAACGAGTTGGCAATTTCTGCGCTGATTCGCGATTCATTTTCATAGCGGCGCTCCGCATCCGTCATCACCGTCTTCAGCAAGGCATAAGCGCCATCGCGATCGCCAAGATCGTCGATGACATCACCGAGCATGCGCCGCGAATTGAGGGTGGCGGCGTGATCTGCGCCCAAGCTGGCGGTGAGTAGATCCACCGCCTCCTGTAGCGCGGCGCGCGCAAGCCCGAGCTCACCCAGAGTCCACTTCGAGTAGCCGAATTGATGCAGCGCCCGGCCCATTTGGGTAGCCGAAGCCTGCGGCGCGCGTCGCAGCAAGCCAACCGATTCGGCCAATTGTTTGCCTGCCTCGTCTTGCGAGTCGGCATAGTCAAGGGTGGTCGCCGATTGAATCAGAGCGTTGGCGAGGCCGGCTTCGTCACCGGGAACGCGCTTGCGCCAGATGGCCAAGGCCAATTCGTGCTGAGCCTGGGCTGCCTCAAAGCGACTGGTATTCGCGAGTAGCGCGCCAAACCCGCTATGCGCGTCGGCGCGCAGCGTGCTGTCAGCAGGTGCGTGGTCAAGCACGGCCTGCCACTGCGTTTCAGCCTCGGCGTGCTTGTTTTGAGAGGCGAGGGCGATGGCCAGTTGGGTCCGCGCCTGCAACAGTTCGTGATCATTGCCAGGCCGCTTCAGCAAACTGGCAACGGTGCCAGCAAGCACTGGCTCGGCGCGCGCATAGTCGCCGACGTCATTCATCAAGCGCCCAATCAAGCCGGACAGGCGTTGTTTGAGTGCTGGCTGCTCGGCCAATTCAAGATCGGCGCGCGCTGCCCCGCGCGCGAGGATGTCGCGGACGCTGGCGTTGACGTTACCGCCCTGATCGGGTCCGGCCTCTTCAAACAAGCCTATTAGAAAATCCTGGGTGGCTTCGGCGCGAGCGGCGGCCAAGCTGGCGCGTTCGCGTTGAGCATTCAGGAAGAACATTCCGCTGATCAGTAACAGCAGCGAAAATGTCCCGAGCGCACTCGCCAACGCGTGTCGACGCAACCACTTGCCGGCGCGATAGCGCCAGGTCGGCGCTCGCGCAAGGATGGGTCGACCATCCAGATAGCGCTCGAGGTCGGCAGAAAACGCCTCGACCGATGGGTAGCGTTGGGCGGTTTCTTTGCGCAGCGCCTTCAAGATGATGAGCTCAAGATCGCCTCCCAGTTCGCGTCGCAAGCGCTGCTTGTCGACATTGCGCTCGAAGCTCTCGCGGGTGGGGTCGAGGTCGGAGGTGTCGGCTGACAACGACAGTGAGAGCCCTGGCTTGCAAGGTTCCAGGGTCAGGATCGCCTGCTCGACGCTGTGCGCCCGACCGGCACTGCTCACGTATGGCGTGCGCCCGGTCAACATCTCGAAGAACGTCACTCCCAAGGCATACACATCGGTGGTGACCGTGACTGGCTCACCGCGGATTTGCTCGGGTGCGGCGTAGCGAGGCGTCATCGCGCGGTCGCCAAATTGAGTGACCACGGCGTGGTTGGAATGCAGAACTTTGGCGATGCCGAAATCCAGCAGTTTCACCACCCGTTCCGAATTCACCATCACGTTGGATGGTTTCAAGTCGCGATGCACGATCAGTCGCTGGTGGGCATGTGCAACGGCGCGAAGCACCTGCAGGAACAAGCGCACACGGTCGCGTACGTCCAAGCCTTCGGCGTCGCAGTAATGCGTGATCGAGCGGCCGTCGACGTACTCCATCGCAAAAAACGGCCGCCCATCGGCACTGACACCGCCGTCAAACAACGCAGCAATATTCGGGTGTTGCAGGCTGGCGAGAATCTGTCGTTCCTGCAGAAAGCGCGCGCGAAGATCGCTGTCTGCCATACCGGCATGCAGTAGCTTCAGCGCCACTTGCTTGCTGAATTGGCCGTCCTGACGGTCGGCCAGCCACACCGCACCCATGCCACCGCTGCCCAGTAGTCGCAGCAAACGATACGCGCCAATGGTGGTGCCAGCCTGGTCGGGACCGCTGGCCGGTGCCGACTTGCGTGGTGAGAGTGGCGGGTCGGAAATAGGTCCAAGCGCGGTGAGACTGGCGTCTTCGTCGGCGCTGTCGGGATTGGGCGGATCGGCTATCACCGAGAACCTTGACCACGGTCATCAACGCTGCCCAGAGCAGCCAGTCCGATTGTTGCAGATTGTTTCGAACTATCCGAGACGGTGTCGGTCACTCGAGCGCGTGTCTCACTTGACCCTCGCCTTCGATAACCCACTTGCGCGTGGTCAGCGAGGCCAATCCCATCGGTCCGTAAGCGTGCAGTTTGCTGGTCGAGATGCCGATTTCTGCGCCAAGACCCAGTTCACCGCCGTCGTTGAAACGGCTCGATGCATTGACGACTACGGCTGAGGCGTCGACTTCGTTGACGAAGCGGGCGCAGGCCGTGGCGTCGGTACTGCAAATAACTTCAGTGTGGTTGGAACCATAGCGGCGAATATGCGCCAGGGCCGCGTCGAGGTCATCGACCACGCGGATGGCGAGTACCGGCGCCAGGAACTCATAGCCCCAATCCTCATCGCTGGCCTCCGCAATGCTCGGCACGCTGGCGCGAGCGGCGGCGCATCCGCGCAGTTCGACGCCACGCGCCATCAACGCTGCGGCAGCACTGGGAAGCCATGTGAGTGCGATATCGCGGTGCACCAATAGACATTCCAGCGCATTGCAGACGCCGGGCCGTGAGGCTTTGCCGTCGATCAGCAAGCGCTGCGCCATCCCGAGATCTGCGGCGCCATCGACAAACAAATGGCATACGCCCTTGTAGTGGCGAATCACCGGTATGCGGCTATTGGCAACGACGTGGCGGATCAGTGCTTCGCCACCGCGCGGAATGATCACATCGACCAGATCGTCGCGAGTCAGCAATTCCGCCTGTTGGCTGCGGTCAGGATCGTCGAGCACTTGCACGCAGTCGGTGGTAATCCCGCATGCGTGCAGCGCCTGTTCGAGCAATTGAGCAATGGCCAGATTACTCTGTCTCGCTTCACGGCCACCGCGCAACACGCAGGCGTTGCCCGCCTTGAAACACAGGGCCGCGGCTTCCGCTGTCACGTTGGGGCGCGACTCGTAGATCATGGCGACCACGCCGAGGGGGACGGGCTTTTGCCGAAGTTTCAGGCCGTTGCGGTGTCGTGCTGGAACGGCTGAATCGGCGAGTGGGTCGGGCAGGGCGGCCACGGTTGCTAGCGAGCAAGCCAGCGACTCAATGCGGGTCGCATCCAATCGCAGGCGGTCGAGCAGGGCGGGCGAGAGTCCTCCTGCAACCCCCACAGCAAGATCATGCGCATTGGCCTCGACCAATGCATCCGCGTTGTTGCGCAAGGCGCTTGCCATTGCCAACACCGCGCCATTGCGCGCTTCGGCACTCAAGGCGACCAAGCTTGGCAGGCTGGCGCGAGCGGCGCGCAGCCGGGTCAGCAACGACGATTCAGTCATTGGGGCAGGCTCATAACAGCAGGCTCATAACAGCGGGCTCACAGCAGCGGGCTCACAGCAGCACGAGATCGTCGCGGTGAACGACAGATTCCGACGGGCACTCGCCCAGCAACTCAACGATCTCGCGACTGTGACGGCCACGAATACGCGCCAACTCGGTGGCACGGTATTGCACGATGCCCTTGCCAATGGCGCGCCCATCGCAGTGGATTTCGACGGCGTCTCCAACCTCGAACTGACCTTCGCTACTCACTATGCCGCGCGGCAAAAGCGAAGCACCAGCGCCTGACAGCGCGGTGCTAGCACCCGCGTCGATGTGCAGCACACCCGCCGTCGGCAGCGCATGCAACATCCAATGTTTGCGCGCGGCACGTCGTTGCTGGGCCGGCAGCACATAGGTGCCCGGATTGCGCGCTTGCAGCAGATCACTCAAGGACGCGTCGCCACGGCCATCCAGAATCACGGTGCCGATGCCGGCTTCGGCAGCGCGACGTGCCGCCGTCAATTTGGTGCGCATGCCGCCGGTCCCCACCGACGTGCCTGCATCGCCGGCGAGTGACATCACGGTTTCGTCAATCGCTTCGATACGACGCAGGCGATGGGCGTCGGGGTGTAGGCGCGGATCGCGGTCATACAGGCCGTCGACGTCGGTGCACAAGAACAGCAGATCGGCTTCGACCAGCACCGCGACGTGCGCGGCCAAGGTGTCGTTGTCGCCGAAGCGCAACTCATCCACAGCCACCGAATCATTTTCATTGATGATCGGCAACACATCGACGCTGCGCAGGCCACGCAGCGTGTTGCGCGCGTTCAAAAAACGCCGACGGTCGGCGACATCGTCCTGAGTCAGCAACAACTGAGCGACGGGAAAATCAAAGAAGCGCGCCCAGAACCGCATCAGTTCGGCTTGGCCCAAAGCGGCCAATGCCTGTCGACCGCCGATGCCTTCTGGCGCCGTCTGGCCGCGCGCGCGCAGCGCCGCGCGGCCGGCTGCCACTGCGCCACTGGAAACGACGATCACCTCGCGCTTACTGCCGCGCGCACGTTCGATAAAGCGGGCGATGTCGAGCAAATGGCGCGTGGACAGCGATTCGCCACCCGGCGCAATCAGGCTGCTACCAATTTTCAGCACCGCGCGTCGCCAGACCGGAATCTCGGTGGTCACTGGGGTCACAAGTGATAGGAGGGCCATGCACTGTGCCGCGCGGCGGAAGCGGGTGCAATGGCGAATGCGGGAATGGCCGAGCAAATTCGGGTCGCTGACAAATTTCGCCAACGCAATAATTCGCGAAGCGCTGATGTCATCGCGAGGTATCGGAGGTCAGCGTGGTTTTGGAGGGTCGCGCTCCCGCGCGGCTGCTCTTCTCATGAGCGATCGGCTGAAGCGCAGCGCCGCAGGGGCAGCGCCCTCCACAAGCGCCGCGCGCTGAGCCGTCGGTTCAGCGTCGCAACAGCAGCAACACTTCTTCCAGCTCCTGCCGAACCTGCCGAATGATCTGCAGGCTCAATGTCGCCTCAGCTTTTCCCGGTTCACCTTCCAGTCGCTGCCGCGCGCCGGTGATGGTGAAGCCCTGCTCATACAGCAATGAGCGGATCTGCCGAATGGTGAGCACGTCGTGGCGCTGGTAGTAGCGGCGATTGCCCCGCCGCTTGACCGGCTTCAGGCTGGGAAACTCGGTCTCCCAATAACGAAGCACGTGCGGTTTGACCTCGCACAACTCACTTACCTCACCAATGGTGAAGTAGCGTTTGGCCGGAATCGCCGGGAGTTCGGAATTACTTCCCGGGTCCAGCATAGGCCTCCACCCGCTCTTTCAACTTCTGCCCGGGACGAAATGTTACGACGGTGCGTGCGGATATCGGAATCTCTTTGCCAGTCTTGGGATTGCGCCCAGGACGCTGGTTCTTGCGGCGCAAGTCGAAATTGCCGAATCCCGACAGTTTCACCTGCTGGCCGCGCTCGAGCGCGCCGCGCAAGGTGTCGAAAAACGCGTCGACGAATTCCTTCGCCTCGCGTTTGTTGAGGCCCACGTCCTCAAACAGCTGTTCGGCCATTTCGGCCTTCGTCATTGCCATCTAATCCCCCTGCCTCGGCCGCTGTGCGGCACTTACCTACGTTGGTTCACCGCGCAACATGCCCGACTAACTGCGCAACTTGGCTCCACACTCGCGGGACAGCGCGTCAAGCGCTGCAGCCACGGCCAAGTCGGCGTCTTCGTCGGTAAGGGTGCGCGATACGTCCTGTAAAATCAAGCCTATAGCGAGGCTCTTGCAAGCAGATTCCAAGCCTGGTCCGACGTAGCGATCAAACACGACAAGTTGTTGCAATCGGCTGCCCAAGGTGTTTCGCAAGCAGGCTTCAAGCTGCGACCAGGGGGTTGCCTCTGCCACCACCAGCGCCAGATCGCGGCGTACCGAAGGGAACCGCGAGAGCTCACCGGCTTTGGCGATGGAACGCTGCGAGAGCGGCTCCAGATCGAGTTCAAACGCGACCACATCGCGGTCAATGTCCAGTGTTTTCAGCAAGCGCGGATGCAGATGGCCGATCCAGCCAATCGTGGTGCCAGCCAACTGCACGCAGGCCGAGCGGCCGGGATGCAGCCAGCCCAGATCAGCTGCGGATACGAAACTGAGGTCGTCGACACCAGCCAAACCGCGCAGCGATTGCAGGTCGCCCTTCAAATCAAAAAAATCCACGTCACGACGGCTGGCCGACCATTGCTCGTTTTGCGTTTTGCCGGTGGCGACCGCCGCGATTCTCGGAGTCTCGATCGGTGCGCCTGTCGCGGCGGCAAACACTCGGCCTAGTTCAAACAAACGCACCCGCGTTTGCTGGCGAGCGAGGTTGCGTCGAAGGGCCTCAACCAGGCCCGGAGCCAATGCAGTGCGCATCACGCCAAGCTCGTTAGACAAAGGATTGGCCAAAGCCACGGCAGCCGAATTCAGCTGCCAAGCCTGCAACACCCGCTGATCGACAAAGGCAAAGTTGATGGCCTCGAAGTAGCCGCGTGCCGCAAGCTGTTGGCGCTGAAGACCCGCGTCGATGGTTTGCTCGGGTAGCGCGGGCAGGCGGATCTCACCGGTGGGAGCGCTGAGCGGGATCTTGTCGTAGCCGTGGATGCGAGCGACTTCTTCGATCAGATCTTCTTCAATCGCGATATCAAACCGGCTGCTTGGTGGGGTCACCTGCCAGCCGTCTGCTGCGGCTGTCACTCTCATTCCAAGCGCGGTGAGGATGCGGCTGACTTCAGCGTCACTCACCCGTGTGCCGAGTACGCGGGCCAAGCGCTCGCGGCGCAACCCAACTGCCTCAGGCACGCTGACAACTTGCTCGGCCTCGGCAATGGTCAACGGACCGGGCTTGCCGCCAGCCAAATCGACAATGAGTTGCGTCGCACGCTCAATTGCAATGGCCGGCAGGGCAGGGTCGACGCCTCGTTCAAAGCGATGTGCAGCATCGGTATGCAGGCCGAGCTTGCGCGCGCGGCCGATGATCGCATCGGGCGCGAAATGCGCGGCCTCCAAGAACACGCGCTGAGTGGCGGCAGTAACGCGGGTATCCAACCCACCCATCACGCCTGCAAGTGCGACCGCGCGATCAGCGTCAGTGATGACTAGGAACCCGCCATCCAGTGTGACCTCGCGGCTGTCCAGCAAGGTCAGGCTCTCACCGGGATTGGCTCGGCGCACACCGATGGGGCCGACCAGCAAATCAGCATCAAATGCATGCATGGGCTGGCCCAACTCAAGCATGACGTACTGGGTGATGTCGACCAGCAAACTGATAGGTCGCACAGCGCTGCGGCGCAAGCGCTCACTCATCCACAGCGGTGTGAGCGCGGCGGCGTTGACCGCTTCGATCACGCGGCCGGCATAGCGAGGGCAAGCGTTGCCGGCGCTCAAGCTCACCGCAATCTGCGCATCGCTGACGGCTGTCACCGGCGTGATAGCCAAGGGTTTGACCTCACTGCCAAGCGCCGCCGCCACATCAAAGGCAATGCCACGAACCGAGAAGCAATCGGCACGATTGGGAGTGAGCTTGAGCTCGAATCGCGCATCCGGCAGCGCGAGCAACTCGCCCAAAGGCGCGCCATTGCGTGCGTCGGCGGGCAGTTCAAACAAGCCACTGGCATCGGCATCGATGCCCAATTCTTTGGCCGAACACAACATGCCGCTGGAGGCGACACCACGCAGTTTCGCCGCACCGATCTGCATTCCGCCCGGCAGCTTGGCCCCGATCATTGCCAATGGTGCCTTCAGGCCGACGCGCGCATTGGGTGCGCCGCAGACGATTTGCAGTGGCAGAGGCGAGCCAATATTGACGCTGCACACCTGCAAGCGGTCAGCTTCGGGGTGGCGTTCGGCGGCAATGATTTCACCCACCACCACGCCGTCGAGCTGCGCGCCGATGAGCTCCAGCGCTTCAACCTCCAGGCCAATCGCGGTCAGGGCAGCGGCAAGCTCATCACGATTGGCCGCCACTTCAACGTGTTCACGCAGCCAGGATTCGGGGAATTTCATGATTGAAGGTTTGCGGTTGGTTGGGGTTGGTTACGGGGAAGTCGTTCAGGTTTGGGTTCTGCCTTGCTCCCTTCCCGATGTTTGGGGAGGGTCGGGGAGGGCCTAGGAAGCACTTTTAACCAAATTTTCATGCCGCGGGGTGCTGCTTCCCCGCTGCAAGAAAGCCAGCCGGGATTCGGGACGTTATTGTAGGTGCGAGCGCTTCGGTCCGACGCAACGAATGATCGCGGCTTCCGCCGCTCCCACAGGCGTGGAGGTGACGTCAAGCGATCCGACGCTTCGATCAAACTTCGTGGGAGCCAGTCCGGCCTTGTGGGTGCGGCGGAAGCCGCGATGGCTTCT
>JBBQQV010000089.1:0-9022 GCA_038215505.1 Lysobacterales bacterium | reverse complement strand
CAGTAGTGGCGGAAGGTGTATCGCGTGCTGGGTTGTCGGTCATGACGTTCACTGGCTACACGATGCAGGAGCTTGGTCAGCTGTCGCTGCCGGGGACCACCGACTTGCTGGCCTGGACTGATGTCTTGGTTGACGGGCCGTACGAGTCTTCCAGCCCTGATCGCAGACGGAACTGGGTTGGTTCCGCGAACCAACAGTTCCGCTATCTGACAAAGCGGTACGACGCGTCGATCGAAGGGGCTGACGTGCCGAATCGTGAGGTCGAGTGGCGGATCCGTGCCGATGGACGCTTTGTGGTCAACGGCTGGCCATGTGCCATCAAGTAGTAGTTCATCTGGCCGCCGCCCCCGATCTGCGATCGGAAAGACGGCCTGAAAAAGGGGATAAGTCACAAGGCGATGCGAATGACGCCTCGTGGGCGTTGAATGCCGACACGTGTCCGGCTGGTTTGGGTCGTAAGCGTAGATTCGCTGGCCCGAGCAGCAAACGTTCGAGGGATCGTCGACGGCAAGCGGCGCCGGCCGCGTTCGTGAGTGTTTCCAGTCCGACGTAGATCGCCCGTTGGCGTCGCAGGAGCTTCCGCGCCTCGATGACCGATATGCGGCCGAGACCGTGAACACGTTGGCCAGCCGCTGCAGATAGCAACCGACGCCTTCCCGCCGTGGATGACAGCCCGTCGTCGTCTCTCACCGCTCACACGCGCGCCTCCGCCAACCAGCGCGGACCTGACAATCAGCTCATCATCGCCTGACCTGCAAACGCGCCTCGTGCAAAGTGTGCAGCGTAATTTTTTTAACCTCGACTTTGCTTTGCTCAGTGTGGCTACGCAGCAGCAGTTGGGCTTGTTCAAACCTACGTTGCAGCACGGTCCGCAAAATTTTTCCGTGCTCGGCATGGGTGGCGTCGATGCGGTCGCTTCGGCTGAAATCAAAACGCCGAATGATGCGGATGCGTTCGGTCACGTCGGTATGCACGCTGTTCATGTCTCCGTTGCCTGCGGCGCGCAGCAAGGTCGCGTGAAATGCCTCGTCCAGCGCGCCCACTATTTTGGTGGTCGTTCAGTCGCTCCGCTTGGGTCACCAGCCAGCGTGCAGCCGCACAGCCAGGCGAATCAGCGACAGGTCACTGCCCACCGGGCCAAGCAGCGAGATGCCCAGCGGTTCGCCGTCCGGCGACTCGAGCGGCAGGCTGACTTGCGGCAACCCGGCCAGCCCGGCGATGCACGTGATCGCCATGGTGCGCAAGCGCACCGCATCGACCGTGGCCGGGTCGGCGTCGCGCCGAGGCGCCAGGCTGGCAGCCGACGGCAGCACCGCCACGCCGTCGTCGCCGAGCAGGTCGCGCACCCGCCGCCGCACGGCGGCCATGGTCTGGCGTGCCGCGTTGGCCGCGTCGTCACTCACTTCGGACGCTGCCTTCCAGCGCGCCTGGATGGCGGGGCTGAACGTGGGCTGGTGGCGCGTGATCCACGTGCCGTGAGCGCGCCAGCCCTCGTGAGCACCGACGGTGGCGTAGGTCTGTCGCCAGTTCGAGAGCGGCAAGTCGGGGCTGGCGTGCAGCCGCTGCGGACTCACCGCCAAATCTTCTGCCAATGCGTCCAGGACGCGCTGCAACGGCGCCCGAAACACCGGGTCGGCCAGCGCCCAGGCGTCCTCGAGCTGCAGAAGCCGGCGTGGTGTGTATGACGAGCTGGGCAGCAACTGCTCGCCCACCCGCTCAAACGCGCCCCCGTCATGCGCAAGCCAAGTGGCCGTGTCGAACCCAGGATGCAGCGGCACCAGACCCTCGGCGGACAAGAGGCCGTGGCTGGTGCGCAGGCCCCACAGCCCGCAATAGCTGGCCGGCACACGGGTGGAGCCGCCCGTGTCGGTGCCCAGCGCAAAGTCCACCAGCCGGGCGGCCACGGCGGCCGCCGAGCCGCTCGACGATCCGCCGGTGACGCAGTTCGGTGCGCGCACATTGATCGGCGTGCCGTAGTGCAGGTTGTCACCGTGGAGGCTGTAGGCCAACTCGTCGGTGAGCGTCTTGCCCATCAGCCGGGCGCCGGCCGCCAGCAAGCGGTCGACCAGCGGGCTGCTGAGCGTGGGCGGCTCATGCGTGGCGAGCCAGGTGGGGTTGCCGGCGCCGGTGGGATGTCCGGCCACGTCGAAGACGTCCTTGACCGCGAAGGTCAGCGGCGTGAGCGGCCCGCTCGACGGGGGCTCAATGGTGAACCGGCCGTGTGGCACCCATGCGCCCACGGTGTCATCGATCGGAAAGCGGTCGCTCATGCAAAGTCCTCCGGATGGTGCTGCCTGAATGCTTCGACATGTCGGCAGATGGCACCCGGGGTGGTGAACCACACGCCGCCGCGATCTCGCTGGCGGGCCATGTGCTGCAGCGCTCGCCGCAGATGCCGCAGGCGATAGGGCTGCCCGACCAGGTACGGGTGCAGTGCGATGCCCATCACCAACGGCTGATGACGCGACTGGTCGAGCATCTCGTCGAACTGGTCGATGATCATTTGCGCAAAATCCTTTGCATCGAGCTGGCGCACCACGATCATCGGAATGTCGTTGAGCTCTTGCGGGTAAGGAATGGCCCAGAGCGCCTGCCCGCTGCTGGTGCGCATATACCCAGGCTGGTCGTCATGGCACCAATTGAGGGTGTAGCGGTAACCGGTTTCGGCCAGCAAGTCGGGGGTCTGCAGGCTCTCCGAGATCCAGGGAGACAGCCAACCCTGCACCTGCTGGCCGCTCTGGTCGAACATGCGCTGGCGGCAGCTTGCGAGCAGCTCGCGCTCTGCCGCCGCGGGCCAACTGCCTTGGCGTTCGGCATTGGTGTGGCCGTGGCCGATCAGCTCGTCGCCGCGCGCCACCATGGCGGCCACCAGCTCCGGGCAATGGTCGTAAAGCGCGGTGTTGATCAGTGCGCCGCACGGCATGCCGAGCTGGTCGAAGAGCTCCAGACAGCGCCACGCGCCGACACGGTTGCCATATTCGCGCCAGCTGTAGTTCAGCACGTCCGGTTGCGGCGATGCAGGCCCGATGCCGGCGCCCAGTCCTTCGCCGAAGGCAAAGTGTTCGACATTGAAGCCGAGGTAGACGGCCAACCCGGTGCCGCCCGGCCAGACGTAGTGGGGGCGCCGTGTGATCGGGCGGTAAGCGAACCGCCCGTGCGAGGGCAACGCGCCCAGGTACTGAGCGCTCATTGCGCGCTGGCCCGGCGGTCGGGAGTACCCAAACCGCAGCGGTCGATCAACCACTCGGCGCTGTCGTTCCACACGTCCATCTGCGTGATCAGGCCACGCCGCACCACGAAGCGGTCGACGTACCGGTTGCCTTCGAACGGCGTGCCGTCGGGCCACTCGCCATGCAGCGTGCCGATGCTGTAGACCACTGTGTGGTCGTCCGAGCCACTGGTCACCGTCTCGGTGTGGTCGATGCGCTTTTGGACCCAGCGGTAGCGGGTGGCGTTAAACGCCGAGCACTCGGTCGGGTCATGCATGACCCGGCCTCCGGTGAAGCGGATCTGCAGGTCCGGCGCCACGTGGCGCCGTGCCGCAGCGGGGTCGGGAACCATCAGCAGCTGCAGATAGTCATCGACGATCTGCGCGGCAGCGTTGGATTTGGCTTGAGGGGTCATGGCGTTTTTCTTGAAGCAGCACCATGGCGGTGGAGCAGAACTGGCTGCAAGACGCATGCCGACTTGTATGCACTTCACGCGACGCAATGTGACAAAGAATGTTGCGACTTGTGAACATTGGCATGGCGCTTGCTTGCCTAAGTGGAATTCAACCAGTGGCCGACTTACGCGATCAACCTTACAGCCAATGGAGAAACGCCATGACTCGACCAAGACCTCAGGCCACCGAAGGAAGCTGGGCCCCGCGCTGAACTTCTCGTGTCTGACACCCGCTCACCCCTTGCCAACCGCGCTATGGTCCAGGCCGCTTGCGCGACCGGGCGGAGTCCGATGATGATCGCCAACACTGCTTCCGGGGGTTTGCAGCGGGCTGTGACTGCGGTTGCGCCGGTGGCGTCTTTGCCCGAGCTTGCGATTGAGCTCTCGCAAGCCGCGGTGACCTTTGGAAAGGGGGACAAGGCTGTGCCCGCATTGTCGCCGACCTCGTTGCGAATAGCCGATGGCGACTTTGTCGCGCTGGTGGGCCCCTCCGGCTGCGGCAAGTCGACCATCCTCAAGTTGGTCGGCGGGCTTGTCGCCCCGACATCCGGCGTCGTGGTGGTGGGCGGGCGCGAAGTTGCGGCTAAGGCGCTGAGGATCGGCATGGCGTTTCAAAACCCGACCATGCTGCCCTGGATGACGATCGAGAAGAACATCATGCTTCCGCTTAAGATCGTCGAGCCATTTCGGTCGCAGTACCGCGCCAAACAGAAGACCGAGTTCCGCGACAGGGCGCATGCCCTGCTGGAACAGGTAGGTCTGCGAGGTTTTGCTCAGCATTTTCCGTGGCAGCTTTCTGGCGGCATGCTCCAGCGCGCCAATCTCTGCCGAGCGCTGATCCACGAGCCGCGGCTGCTGCTGCTCGACGAGCCCTTTGGCGCGCTCGACCAATTCACCCGCGAGGAACTCTGGGGCGTGCTTCAGGAGCTGTGGATGGCCCGCAGGCCGACGGTGCTGCTGGTCACACATGACCTGAAGGAGGCCGGCTTCCTGGCCAGCCGCATCTGCGTGATGAGCGCCAGGCCTGGCCGGATCCTGGCGGACAGTCCGGTGGCGTTTGCCCGCCCGCGCACCATCGCAATGACATTCGAGCCGGAATTCGTCGCGCTCAATCAGCAGTTGCGCGATCTGATCGTCGCAGCGCGTGCACCTTCCGCCACCGCGAGTGCGACCCAATGAACAGCGAGACATTCCGCCGACGTGGCTCATCGGTCGCCCTAATCCTTCTGTTCTTTGCTGCATGGGAAGTGTTTTGCCTCGCCTCGGGCATGTCGGACTTGATACTGCCGCGCCCCACTCAGATCTTCCAGACACTGTGGGAACGCATGCCGGTGCTGTGGCCGCACGTCGTCCAGACCGTGTCCACCACCATGATCGGCTTCGCGCTGGGCGTGATGCTGGGGGTGCTGCTCGGCGTACTGATCGGCTCTTCGCGCATCGCCTATGACACGGCCTATCCGCTGCTGATCGGCTTTTCGTCGATCCCCAAGGTCGCTGTCGTGCCGATTTTCGTGTTGTGGTTCGGCTCGGGCACGGTGCCGGCGGTGCTGACCTCTCTGGCAATCTGCTTCTTTCCCATCGTCGTCAACATCGCCACCGGCCTTGCCACCACCGAGCCGGAGCTGGAGGATGTGCTGAAGGCGCTGGGCGCGAAAAAACTCGACATCCTTTGGAATGTCGGCCTGCCGCGCACCATGCCGTTCTTCTTCGCCTCGCTGAAGGTGGCCGTGACCTATGCCTTCGTTGGCACGGTGCTGGCCGAGACCATCGCCTCGAACCGCGGCATCGGCAACGTGATGATGACTGCGTCTTCCAACTTCAACACCCCGTTATTGTTTGCAGGCCTGTTCATTCTTTCGGGGCTTGGCGTGGCGCTTTATGCGGCGTTTTCCCTGATTGAGATGCGCGTCACGGGCTGGGCCAACCGCAAGAACGAATTGATCGCCGCCTGACCGCCACAGCGTCACCCTTTAGACCCACCATCGAGGAAATAACCATGCTCAACTTACTGCTCAAAACAATTGCCGGGGCGGTCACAGCCACCCTGATCTTCGCCGGCGCGGCGCAGGCACAGGAGACGACCGTCAGGCTCACGCTGGGCTGGAAGACGCAAGGCTCGGATGCCGCCTTCTTCGTGGCGCGCGACAAGGGCTATTACAAGGCCGAGGGGCTCAACGTCGTCATCGACCAGGGCGAAGGCTCGGGCGCAACTGTCACGCGCATCATGGGCGGCGCCTATGACGCCGGCTTCGGCGACGTCAACGCCATCATCCAGAACGCGTCGCTGAAACCCGGCGAGGCACCGGTGATGGTCTACCAGATGTGGAACCGCCCGCCCTTTGCCATCGTCACCAAGAAGTCGGCCAACATCACGAAACCGAAGGACCTTGAAGGCAAGACCCTCGGCGGCGCACAGGGCACGCCTACCACGCGCCTGCTGCCGGTGTTCATCCAGAAGAACGGGCTCGACGCCAGCAAGATCAAGGTGTCGAACATGGCCCCGAACCTTCAGGAGCCGTTGCTGATCAAGGGCGACATTGACGGGGCGCTGGTTTTCAGCATCACCAGCTTTTTCAACCTGGTGCTCAACCGCCAAGACCCTGAGAAAGACTTCAACTGGTTGCCCTTCGGTGAGTACGGCATGGATCTCTACTCGAACGGATTGATGGTGTCACAGAAGATGATCCGGGAAAATCCGAAGGCGGTGGCCGGTCTGGTGCGCGCAACCAACAAGGCGATGCTCGAGATCGCCAAAGACCAGAACCTCGGCATGAAGGGCGTGATGGCCTTCGACAATCTCGTCAACGAGGCGATCGAAAAGCGCAGGATGCAGTATTCCTTTACCGAGCTGATTGTCTCGCCCGAGATGAAGGAGATCGGCATTGGCGACGTCAAGGATGACCGAATGGCGCGCGCCATCAGCATCGTCGTGGAAGGCTACCAACTCACCCGCGTGCCGCCGGTTTCAGAGATTTTCAATCGCCAGTTCCTGCCGCCGCGAGCCGAACGGGCTTTGGTCTACACGGCCAACTGAGCAATGGCACCAGGAGCCCTCAGCGGCGATCGCGTTGTCGAGGCGGCCGGCTGCTTTGCCGGAGAGAGCGCGGGCGTTCTCTCAGATGTCCGCCTGACGCTCAAGGATGGGATAATCGCCCGCTTTGAGCAGTTATCCGAGTCGGCTGCCGGCCCGCGCAGACTGCTGCTGCCGGCGCTTGTCAACGCGCATGACCACGCCAGGCCGACCGCGTCCTCGTTCGGGGCGCTGAACATGCCGCTCGAAACGTGGATCTTGCGCTCGGCGTTGGGCACCCCGCCCGACCCCTATCTACAGGCGGCAGCCTCTCTGGCGCGGTCGGTGCGCGCCGGCTGCGCGGCCATGATGGTCCACTACACCCGGCCCAGCGGGCAGATGTCTATTCTCGATGAGGCGACTGAAATTGCCAGGGCCGCTAGCGACGTTGGCATCCGCCTTGCCTTCGCGCTGGCCGTGCGTGACCAAAATCCGCTGGTTTACGGCGATGCCGACCCGCTGTTGGCCGCGTTGCCGGAAAGCGACCGGCAGACGATGGAGGCGTTATTCATCCGCCCGCCGCCGCGGCCGCAAGATTACCTCGCACTGGTCGAGCAAATCGCGGCGCGGATCGCCGGTCCGATGGTAGATGTGCAGCTGGGTCCAGCCGGCGTTCAATGGTGCTCGCGCGCAATGCTGGAGGCGATTGCCGCGCATTCGGAAGCCACTGGCCGGCGCATTCACATGCACCTTCTCGAAACGCCGTACCAGCGCGTCTGGGCGGACCGGGCCTTTCCCGAAGGCGTGGTGCGGTATCTCGCCGATATCGGCTTTCTGTCAGCGCGGACGACGCTCGCCCACTGCAACCATGCCAGACCCGAGGAGCTTGACCTCATCGCACGGCACGGTGCACGCATCGTCACGAACTTCTCGTCAAACCTTCATCTTCATTCGGGCCTTGCGCCAATTGCGGATGCTCGCCGACGCGGCTGCGCAGTGGCGGTTGGCGTTGACGGTCTGGCGCTGGACGAGGATGACGATGCCTTGCGAGAGATGCGGCTGGTGCAGATGGCCCATGATGGAACCGGTTTTGACCGCACCTGGAGCCATGCGGCGTTTCTGGACCAAGCGATCGCCGCCGGCCGAGGTGCGACCGGAGCACCCGGCCCCGGCCTTCTGGCCGCGGGCGCGCCGGCGGATCTGATTGCCATCGATCTCGACCGTCTGGACCGTGATGCCATCCTGCCGGTCGACCCGCTCGGCCTGCTGTTTGCGCGTGGCAACATGAGCCATGTTTGCGAGGTGGTCTGTGCCGGCCGTGTGCTCATGCGGGACGGCGTTGTATTGGGCGTGGATCTGCCCGCCATCGAAGCGGAACTGCGCCGGCTCTATCGCAGAGCGATGCCCGGCTTTGCCGGTCTCATCGCAGGCTGGAGCCGCATCGAGCCCAAGGTGCAAGCCTGGTATCGCGCGCATTGCGGCTGCGGGTGAGTGCCAGCGAGTCAAAAGACGTAGGGCGCACTTCGCCCGTCAGTCCAAAATGAAGCCTTTGCAATGAGAGCAACCCGTCGCTTGAGCGAGCGACGACATGGGCCCAGAACATGCTCTGACAAAACATCAATTCGTACCCTCTGAACCTGGCTGCAGCGCCTCAAACGGCATGTGCCCAATTACGGGAAGGGGGCGGGTGGCGCTTTCTCCACCACGCGCGACCGGCTGAATGTCGCCACGCAAAGGGCGAATGCGCTGGCTGTTAAGTTCACGGCTTACGACGACCCAGAGCCCTTCACAGGAATGGCCGCTTTGGTGACGCTGCTAACCAAACTGCGCGGCTGAAGTCGGCCAATCCGGCGGCGGCACTCGCACCGCGATCAGGTCCAAATCGTCGACGCACAACTGCGCTTCCACCCGCTAGCGGGTAGCGCGGTTCGAGCGCTGAAAGGCCGTGGGCGTCCGGTCTGAGGCAGAAGAACTGGCCGTCGGCTCATGGCCGGGAGTGTGAGTACAGGACCACGCCAGCAAGCTGACCTTCAGCGGTCGCTCTTGCCGATTCACCGGTGGCAGGTGCTTCGCTGCCGCCGAGGCTTATCCTTGTTGGCCCTCAACTTGATGGGAGTCCATCATGGAAACCGTAGCCAACGTTGCTCATCGCGAGCCATGGAACAAGGGCAAGATCGTCGGCCAGAAGGCCCCATTCAAGCTCAGAGACATCTGGGCGCTCCGAGTGCGCTTTCAAATGGAGAACCGAGTGCGCGAGTTGGCACTCTTCAACTTGGGACTCGACAGCAAGCTCCGGGGTTGCGACCTTGTCAGCCTGAAGGTCCGAGACATTTGCCACGGCGACCAGGT